>JAZFTA010000031.1:0-3643 GCA_036446415.1 Rhodospirillales bacterium
GATGAAGGACCGCTTCGAATCGGTCTTGAAAATAGCCGCCGTCAAGGCCCCGGTGCTTATATTCCACGGCCAGAGGGACCGCACCATCCCCGTTAAATTCGGCCGCCAGCTGTTTAAGGCTGCCGCCGAGCCCAAGGAAAGCCGCTGGTACGAAGATGCCTCCCACAACAACCTTTATGACTTCGGGGCCGACGATATGGTCCTCGACTTCCTCGAACGCCGGACGTGAGGGGCGGCCGGCCGAAAAGGGGGCGGGAAGGGCTTGATTTACTGAAACAAAAAGCAAACATAGTCCACCCATAAATGCATTAAGTGATTGACAATCTTGAAAAAATGTATATATTTGAGGGTGCAGTAGTGTAATTTGCGCCGGAGTATGCTCTCCGCGCGCAGGTTTATGTGTACGCGTATTGGTCCGGTTTTCGTTTCGCGTACATGGCTTTGTGGGTTGGAAGACAAATGAACCAAGTCGCTAAAATAGCGCAACCAAGCTCGGCTTCAAGCCTCAGCGGGCCTCGTCCCGTTCCCGGCGGGCGGTTCAAGACGCCGGCATATGAAACCACGGCGATCGAGGGAATAAGCCCCCAGCCCGGCGTTTCCTACAACGACGCGGCCTTGGCCTATGAAGAGGAAGGACGCGGTTTCGGGCGCCGCCGCAATCCGCAGTCTCAGACCGTTGCCGGCGGTTTCGAGGCGCCCAGCCAGTCGTTCGCCGCCATGTTCGAATCCCAGGGAACCGGCGACGGGACCGGCGGCGCCACGGGTAGTGGATCAACCCCCTTCGGCGGCCTTCTGTCCAGGGCCATCGCCATCTATGAAACCAACGCCCGGGTCATCGGCGGCGGGGCCAAGACCCTGGGAACCTCTCTCAGCATATCCCTTTGAGAATACGGACTGTCCTGTCGAGCCGGATAGCCGCCTTTTGGCGGTTTTTTTGTGGCTCGTGAAAGCGGGGTCGGGCGGAAAAAATGATGCGTGAACCGGTCGAAGTTAAAGGCTTGAGCCGACACGCCATTAAGCGAAGCCCCCGGCCTTCCATTTCCTCCCTGTCCGTCCCCCATTTTCCACTGCGTTAATGATTTTTTTCGATTCCGGGCGTATAATTCAATGACGCTGCTTTTTCCAGGCGTGGCGCTGTCCGCATGCCGCCAGCCTGTGGCCAGCCTGTGGCCAGCCTGTGAAAAGTGTGGTGGACTTGCAACAGGAGCCCAAATGCCCTCTGCCGTTGATTCCGCGTTCGATGTGGCGTTCTGGTTCGCCGACATGGCGTTGAACGAGAACGAGTACCTGCAGCCTCAGAAGATGCACCGCCTGATGTTCCTGTCACAGGCCTATTATGCGGTGGCCAATGACGGGGCCAGTCTTATGCCGGCCGTTTTCGTCGCCGACGAGATGGGGCCCATAGAGCCGACCGTCTACACCGCGTTCGCCAAGGGACGCCCAAACGTCGACGTCAACATGTTTATGCCGGAAAAGGTGGAGATTTTCCTGGAGGAAATATGGTCTAAATTCGGCCGTCAGTCGGTCGAGCAACTGATGTCCGCGACCAAGAACACGGTGGCCTACCGCCAGGCCCTGAAGAGGGGGCGCCGGGCCCAGATTTCGCTGGATTCCATGCGCAATTCCTTCGCCCAGAACAAGAAACAGGGCGGCCTGGAAATAGGCAAGCCGCAGATCATGCGCAACCAGTCCGGGGCCGCCGTCACGGTCAAGGCGTGGGTTCCGAAAAAGAAGAAATCAGCCACCAGCTAATCTCCCTTAAACTTTATATGGCGCGGTTATTTAATCTTGCGGATTGCGCCCACTGCGATACACTTAACGATATCCAAGACTTAAAGACCTGCCGGGTGGTCTTTTTTATCAACCCGGCCAAAATATAATAAAAGTCAAATCCCAAGGGAGGTAGAACAATGCCGAGAAACATGAAATTTCTCAAGCTTCTGACTATCGGCGTCGCCGCCGGTCTCGTCGCCGCCGGGGCTATGACGTCCGCTCCGGCCATCGCCAAGGTCGAGGGCGACACCATCACCTTCGGCGCCGCCGTATCCATTACCGGGCGCTATGCCGTTAACGGCAAGCACACCAAGAACGGCTACGATCTGGCGGTCAAGTTCATCAACGAAGCCGGCGGCGTCACCGTCGGCGGCAAGAAATACAAGGTCGCCGTCAAGTACTACGATGATGAATCGACGGCCCAGCGCGGCACCCAGCTGGCCGAGCGCCTTATCCAGCAGGACAAAATCAAGTTCATCCTGGGTCCGTACAGTTCCGGCATGACCAAGGCGATCGCGCCGGTGGTGGAAAAATACCGCATTCCCATGGTCGAAGGAAACGGCGCCTCGCGGTCGATCTTCAACCAGGGCTTCCGCTACACCTTCGCCGTGCTGTCGACCTCTGAACAGTACCTGAAATCGGCCATCGATCTGGCCGCCGCCCAGGCCAGGAAGGCAGGCAAGGACCCGTCTTCGGTGACGGTCGCCGTCGGCGTGCGCAACGAACCCTTCGCCCTTGATATCCGCGCCGGCGTACTTGAAGACGCCAAACGCTACGGCATGAAAGTAGTCATCGACGAGAAGTTCCCCAAGGAAGTCACCGACATGACCACCTTCCTGACCAAGGTGAAAGCCCTTAAACCGGATGTGATCGCCGTTTCGGCTCATACCGTCGGTGGCGCTCTTTTCGTTCGGCAGATGGCGGAGCAGAAAGTTAATGCGCCGATAATTGGCATGACCCACTGTGAAACGGCCAAGGTCACCGACAAGAAAACGTTTGGAAATGCCGGTGAAGGCATTCTGTGCGCCGGTCAATGGTCGGAAAAATTGAGCTACAAGGACAGCCTGTTTGGAACGGCGGCTGAATACGCCAAGTCGTTTGAAAAAGCCTACGGATACGTTCCACCGTATCAGGCCGCTGAATCTTCGGCCTCTGTTCAAGTTTATGTCGATGCTATCCAGCGGGCGAATTCCTTCGATACAGAAAAAGTTCGCGACGCACTGGCGGATACGGACATGCAGACCTTCTATGGCAACATAAAATTTGCTCCGACCGGGCAGAACATCGCCAAGCCGATGATCCTGCGTCAGGTGCAGAATGGTGAATATCGCCTAGTTGCCCCGTTGGAATGGGCCGATTCGGAACTGGTCTATCCGCGCAAGGCTCCGTACTAAAAGAACCGCTCTTCCATACCCGCGCTCCCGCCCTCTTTTTCAAGCAAGAGGGCGGGAGCCCGGTTTTTCCGTCATGGCCGGACTTTCTGGAACCGCATGGGGGCTATTTATTTTGTTGTTTATGGCCGCCGATAGTGGAGAAACACCATCGAAACCATTATCAGCAATCTCAACCTTCTGATCATCGCCCCGCCACTTACCATCCAGTTGTTCGTTAACGGCCTGATGATCGGCGCCTTGTTCGCGCTCGCCGCCTATGGCATGGCGCTGGTCTGGGGGGTGATGAACGTAATCAACATAACCCAGGGGGAATTCGTCGTCCTGGGTGGTTACGTCGCCGTTCTAATGGCGGAAAACGGCATCCATCCGTTTTTCGCGGTGTTGGTCGCCCCGGTTCTGCTGTATTGCCTGGGCTGGGTGTTGTACCGGACGATTATCTTCCGGGTCGTCGATAAGGATCTGTTCGTCTCGCTGCT
>JAZFTA010000032.1:0-2905 GCA_036446415.1 Rhodospirillales bacterium
CCATCATCCCCACGCTGATGCTCAAGATGGGATACGAGACGGGCCTTTCAAAAGACGATCTCGGACAGCTGGCCCACCTTTCGCGGCTGCTGGATGAGCGCCTCAACCGCATCCCCGACCGCGGCGCGCCCTACGTCGGCGAGTCGGCTTTCGCCCACAAGGGCGGAATTCACGCCTCGGCGGTCGAGAAGGACCCGCGCTGTTACGAGCACATCGAGCCGGAAACGGTGGGCAACCGCCGCCATATCGTGGTTTCCGACCAGTCGGGAAAGTCCAGCCTCCTGGCCCGTTTCCGCGAGATAGAGATCGAGATCGACGCCAACGATCCGAAGCTGGCGGAGATCGTGGAAACGGTGAAAAAGCAGGAATTCGAAGGCTACGCCTACGACGGGGCGGAGGCCAGCTTCGAGTTGCTGGCCCGCAGGGCGCTCGGCGAAGTGCCGGAATACTTCCGCCTGACCAGTTTCAGGGTAATCGACGAGCGGCGCTGGAACGCCAGGGGCGAGCTGATCACCCTTTCCGAAGCCACCGTCAAGCTCGACGCCAAGGGTGCGTCGCTGATGGCGGTGGCCGAGGGCAACGGGCCGGTCAACGCGCTCGACGCCGCCCTGCGCCAGGTCCTGACCCCGATCTATCCCCAGCTCGACGACCTCAGATTGGTCGATTACAAGGTCCGCATCCTGACCCCCGGGGCCGGCACCGCGGCGGTTACCCGGGTGATGATCGAATCCGCCGACAGCCATGGCCAGACCTGGTCGACGGTCGGCGTTTCGGCCAACGTCATCGACGCTTCCTACAATGCGCTGCGCGACTCTCTGGTCTACAAGCTGTTGCGCGACGGGGCCAAGGCGCCTAAGTCCCCCAAACCCCGCAAGTCCAAGGGCTGATGGCCAAAACGACGACCCGGCGGCCCGCCAAGTCCCAAGCGGCGGCGGCCGGCCAAGGCGGGCCGGCGGTCATACTGATCGAACCCCAGTTGCCGGAAAACATCGGCATGGCCGCCCGGTCCATGCTCAACTGCGGGCTTGGCGATCTCAGGCTGGTCAATCCCCGCGACGGCTGGCCCAACGACAAGGCGCTGGCCCCCTCGGCCGGGGCCGGCGTGGTCCTTGAAAAGGCCAGGGTGTTCGCTTCCACGGCCCAGGCCGTCGCCGACCTGCAACTGGTCCATGCCGCCACGGCCAGGGAGCGCCACATGACCAAGGAGGTCTTGACGCCGGAAAAGGCGGCCCTGGAAATGCGCACCCTGACCGCCGCCGGGGGCCGGGCCGGTATCATGTTCGGCCGCGAATCGAAGGGCCTCGACAACGACGACGTGGCCCTGGCCGACGCCATAATCTCGTTTCCCATCAACCCGGCCTTTTGCTCCCTGAATTTGGCCCAGGCGGTTCTGCTGGCCGGCTACGAATGGCTGAAGGCGGCCGGCCAGACGCCGAAATCGGGGCTGACCATGCCCAAGAACACGCGGCCCGCCAACAAGGCCGAGATGGTCGGCCTGTTCGAGCACCTGGAGCGCGAACTGGACGATTGCGGGTTCCTGCATGTCGCCGAGAAACGCCCGATCATGGTCCAGAACATCCGCAACATGCTGGGCCGGGCCGTCCTGACCGAACAGGAAGTGCGCACCCTGCGGGGCATAATAACCGGGCTGGTGAGCGGCAAAAGGGGTTGAAAAATATTCACCGCAAAGCTTGCCCCCGGGCCGGCGGGGGGCGCTAAGGGCATGGGAAATGTCAGGTAATCAGGCCTGAATCAGTGAATAAATTACCCGCAATCGAAAAAATAGCAAAAATATCCTTGACATTTTGCTCCGGGCCGCCTATATTGGCTCTTAACGACCACCACAAGTGCGTCCGCAATACAAACAAGCCCGCCGGGGAGTTCCCGAGGCGGGTTTTTTGATGGGGGAATCGATACGAGGATCTTGCCCATTCAACGGTCAGCCCCCGGCGATGGTGGGAGAAGAGGCGTGGAAATGTCCGGTTTCGGCCCAAGAGCGGTCGTAATGCCGTGCCCTCGGAAATGGCCGTTTTTAGCCGAGGCTGTTGAAAAACTATTTCGGGGCCTGGAATTTCGGAATTTCAGAGAATATGCGAAAATAAAATCCAACAAAATCAAAGGTATAATAATTCGCCTTTCGGCAGTTTTAGCTAAAATACGCTCCAAGAGGCCCATTTGGGGAGTTCTTCAACAGCCTCAGCCATAAGCAGCCATTCCACCCCTTATCCGGATCTGTCCCCAGAAAACGCACGTTATCCACATGGCGGGTGGGTTCAAGCCCGAGCCCACCTCCCGTACTGTGGGGGCGTTTGATCGGAGCCATCCGGACCACGCGCTGGAGAGGGAATCATGGTGAAGATGCTGTCGCCGACGGCAGAGCAGCTAGCCCCGGATAGGATTCCAGGGGGAGAAATCGAAGCGCCGGCAGCGTCTGGCGGCAAGACCATCCTGATCGTCGAGAACAACGACCTCAGCATGAAATTGTTCAACCACCTTCTGCAGGCCAACGGATACGACACCCTGCAGACGAAGGATGGTAGGGAAGCGATCCAGATGGCGCGCGATCATCGCCCGGACCTTGTGCTCATGGGTATCCAGTTGCCTAAGATATCGGGGCTGGAGGTCACCAAGATGATGAAAGCGGATGACGACCTGAAGAGCATCCCCGTGATCGCGGTAACCGCCTTCGCCATGAAGGGCGACAAGGAAGCCATCCTCGAAGGGGGATGTGACGCCTACATCGCCAAGCCCATTTCCATTGTTGATTTCATTGAGACAGTTGCCAAGCACTTGTCTTGATCCTCGTCATAGTTCCGCTTCGGGTCACGAACTGCCCTTTTCAGCAGCCTCAGCCATAAGCGGAAGTTTCTGAGATTCATGTCCGCTTAGCGTAGGAAAGCTGCCA
>JAZFTA010000033.1:0-8467 GCA_036446415.1 Rhodospirillales bacterium
CCGTCCCCGATGGCCTTCATGCAGGTTTCCACTTTCGGCAGCATGCCGCCCTTTATCACGCCCTGGGAGATAAGCCGGCTGGCCTCGCTTATGGTCAACTGGGGAATTAGCCCGCCCTCCTTGTCCAGGACGCCGGGCACATCGGTCAGCATCATCAGGCGCTTGGCGGCGACCGCCGAGGCGATGGCGCCGGCCACCGTATCGGCGTTTATGTTCAAGGTTTCGCCCTTGGGTCCGACGCCTATCGGCGCTATTACGGGGGTGGTGTCGGTTTCCTTGAAGAAATCGAGAACATGCGGGTTGATCTGGCTCGGCTCGCCGACCAGGCCCAGGTCCAGAATCCTCTCAATGTTGGAATCGGGATCGCGCTTGGTGCGGCGTAGTTTCTCGGCCTTAATCAAATTCCCGTCCTTGCCCGAAAGCCCCACGGCGAAGCCTCCCGCCTGGTTGATGTTGGTGACTATCCGTTTGTTGATGGCCCCGGAAAGGACCATTTCAACCACTTCCGCGGTTTCGGCGTCGGTGACCCTGAGGCCGTCCACAAACTCGCTTTTTATCTTGAGGCGTTCCAGCATTTCCCCGATCTGGGGGCCTCCGCCGTGGACGATGATGGGGTTGACGCCAACCTGCCTCAACAGCACCACGTCACGGGCGAAAAATCGCGCCAGTCCGGCATCGCTCATGGTCGAGCCCCCGTACTTGATGACGAACGTCTGGCCGGCGTAACGGCGCATGTAGGGCAGGGCCTCGGACAGGGTTGCTGCCTGGGCCAGGTACTCCTCGGCGGATTTGTCCAGTTTTTTGACCATGACCGGAAACTTAACCCGGAACTTTCATAAAGGGAAAGTGTTTACTAACCCTAATCGGCGGCCAGCAAGGCCAGGGAAGCGCGAAGCTGATCAATGCCCGTCCCCTCCTTGGCGCTGGTGGCCATGACCTCGGGATGGGCGGCCGGGAGGGTGGCCAGTTCCTTGCCGGTTTCGGCCATGACAAGGGCCAGCTTGGGAGGAGTGATTTTATCGCATTTGGTCAAAACCGCCTGATAAGGCTGGGCGGTGGCGTCCAGCATCTTCATTATCTCGCGGTCGCTGTCCTTTACGCCGTGCCTTGAGTCTATCAAAAGGCAGGTCCTCCTTAGTTCGGCGCGTCCTTCAAGGTAGGTGTTAACCATGGCGATCCAATGCTCCACCTGTATTTTAGGGGCCTTGGCGTAACCGTATCCGGGAAGGTCGGCCAGCATCAGCCGTCCGCCAAGTATGAAGAAATTGATCTGTTGGGTGCGTCCGGGCGTATTTGATGTGCGGGCCAGGGTTTTGCGGTTGGTAAGGGCGTTGATAAGGCTTGATTTGCCGACGTTGGAGCGCCCGGCGAAGGCGACTTCCGGACAATCGGTTTCAGGCACCTGTTCAAGGTGGGCGGCGCCGATTACGAAATCGCAGGCTTGAGCGAACAGCCGGCGGCCTCTCTCGAGGGCTTCGCCGTCGAACTTTTTATCGTTCATCGCGCCACCCAATATTATGCAACTTGGTATTAGACCTTCACTCCCATACGCCTCATGATGACCCATTGCTGGAGCATCGAGAGGGTGTTGTTCCATGCCCAGTAAATGACCAGCCCGGCCGGGAAGCGGGCCAGCAGGAAGGTGAACATGATAGGCAGGAACAGGAAAATCTTGGCCTGAATCGGATCCGGCGGCTGGGGGTTCAGTTTTTGCTGCAGGAACATGGAAATGCCCATGATCAGCGGCCATACGCCGATCATCAGGGCGTCCGGCGGGGTGAAGGGGAGAATGCCGAAAAGGTTGAAAATGGAGGTAGGATCGGGAACGGAAAGGTCCTGTATCCATCCGAATAACGGCGCATGGCGAATCTCGATGGTAACGAACAGGACCTTGTAAAGGGCGAAGAAAACCGGGATCTGCACGACGATGGGAAGACAACCCGAGGCCGGGTTGGCCTTTTCCCGTTTGTAAAGCGTCATCATCTCCTGATTCAGGCGCGTCTTGTCGTCGCCGAAGCGTTCGCGCAGACTCACCATCTCGGGCTGCAGCTTTTTCATCTTGCTCATCGCCACGTAGGACTTGTTGGCCAGCGGGAAGAACAAAAGCTTGATCAGAACCGTCAGCAGCAGGATCGAGACGCCGAAATTGCCTATCTTGTCGTTGATGTAGATCAGGGTGTAGAAAATGGGCTTGGTCAGGAAGTACAGCCAGCCGAAATCGATGGCCAGGTCGAAACGGGCGATGCCAAGGTCTTCTTCGTAGCCGTCGAGCAGGGTCACTTCCTTGGCCCCGACGAACAGGCCGGTCTGGGTTTCGCCAAAATCCCCGGGGGCGATCACAATTTGCCGGCCCAGGAAATCAACCTGATACTTGTCCGTCCCGTCTTCCTTGCGGTGGACGAAACGGGCTTTCACTTGCGCCGTCTGGCCGGGAATGAGAGCGCTCAGCCAGTACTTGTCGGTAATCCCCATCCAGCCGCCGGTGGTGGCGAACTCGATGGTCCCCTCTTCCTGCACATCTTCGTAGTCCTCTTCGACAAGGGTGCCGTCGAAGACGCCGAGCATTCCTTCGTGCAGAATGACATAGCCGGTGACCTTTGGCGTGCCCCGGCGCGAAATAAGCCCGTAGGGGAAAAGCGTGGCGTTTTCGGGGCCTGAGTTTTCGACCCTCTGGGCCACCGTGAACATGAAATTTTCATCCAAAGAGAAGGTGCGGGTGAATTTCAGACCCTTGCCGTTGTCCCATGACATGGCCACCGGCTGGTCTGGACTTAAGGTTTCACGGTCCGCCGTCCACTGGGTTTCGGAGCCCGGCACCGCGCCGCCATCGGCGGACACCCAGCCGAATTCGGCGAAATAGGAGTTTTCGGTGTCCTTTGGCGTAAGAATTATGATTTCAGAGCTGTTTGGATCCAGTTCCTCGTGGTAGTCGGCGAGCGTCAGGTCGTCGATGCGTCCGCCTATTAGCGATATGGAGCCATGCAGCCGGGGCGATTTGATGGTTACCCTGTCGCCGGCGGCTATTATAGCGGCGCGGTCCTGCAAACCGGGAGCGGGAGCGGAGGTCTCAGGCGCGGTGGACGGAACGCTGGTCTCAATCGTCGATTTTGGGACCGGCGCCCCAAGAGGGATTTGGGACTCTGTTTGGCCGGGTATGGCCGTCGCCGGTTCGCCGGTCTGTTGAATTTGGGGGGGCGGGGGACCGCCCCGTGCGAAAAAATATTCAAACCCGACCAGGATCAGAATGGAAAGTACGATCGCCAGGATCATGTTGCGGGGTTCGTTCATTTGTTTCTTTTCACCTGGGATCTAGTATTAGTTATGCCCGGCCGGTATGGACGATGATTGCGCACGATGTTCGCCGGCCTCGCCCGGGACCGGGTCGGGCCCCGTCTCTCCCCAGGGATGGCAGCGGCATATGCGCTTAAGGGCAAGCCACGAACCCCCGAGGGCGCCATGCCTGGCGACCGCTTCAAGGGCGTACTCGGAACACGATGGATGGTAACGGCATGCCCCGGGCAGCACCGGGGCCAGCAGCCACTGGTAGCCGCGTATCATGACTCTCAACGCCATATTGATAATAAGGTTTGCCGTATTCATGGTTTTGCCCATGTTTTGCCCGTGTGACTATTGTTTGCAATAAGCGTCGAGACGTTTCAAGGCCGTTTCCAGGTCGCCGACCAGATCACCGAACGGGCGTCTCAATGTGGCGGCCCGGCCGATGACGACATAGTCGCATCCTTTCCTGGCGTAAACAGGGAAAACCTGCTTTACGGCGGCGCGAAGCCGTCTTTTTACCCTGTTGCGTTTAACTGCGTTGCCTACTTTACGGCTCACCGTGAATCCGACGCGAATATCATGGCTCTCAGGTATGTCCTCGCCGCAATCATGGGTCCGGGTTTGCACAATCAAGCCCGGAGCAACCCATTTGCGGCCTGATTTCGCGGCCTGAATAAACTCCGAACGTCGTTTCAGATTTACGAAAGCGGAAGGCACGGCTTGACGGTTGCCTAGGCCGACAATCGCTTGCGTCCCTTGGCGCGTCGGCTTGCCAAGATACGGCGGCCGCCTACGCTCGCCATCCGGCGGCGAAAGCCGTGCCTGCGTTTGCGGATGAGTTTACTTGGCTGATAGGTGCGTTTCACGGTTCAATTTCCTCGGAAAATCAAGGTTCGCTGTATAAGGTTTTGCTTGGTTGAAGTCAATGTCGGCATCCTTTGAGAATCAAATTTTTTAAGGTTTTATCGTAGCTTCCGGCGGTTGTGGCTTTTTCCGATGGGAAGTAACACAATGGTTACTGGCCGAAATTGGCGTGTTTCCCTACTCTTTTAAACAAGTGGGCTAGACGCCTGACGGGCTTGGCGCGGCAAATATGCGCCGCCTGCAAGGACCGGGGTGCATGTGTTCAGGGATAATTGAATAGATGGATTCGGCAAAAAACACGGACCATAAAATCGCCGCGAAAAAAGGATTTTTTTTGCGCCTGCTGCCAATTTTGTTGATCTTGGCGGGCTTTGCCGCCTTTTTCGCCTTTCGCCTTGACCAGTATCTGAGCTTCGACGCATTGCGCGAAAACCGCCAGGACCTGCTTGCCTGGCGCCAATCCAACCGCTTGGCGGCGGCTCTTTCCTTTATCGCCGTTTACTGTCTGGTAGTCGCTTTCTCGGTCCCCGGCGCGGTGTGGATGACCATCGCCGGAGGCTTCCTGTTCGGCACCGTGCAGGCCATGTTTCTCGCGGTTGTTGGGGCCACGCTGGGAGCTATTATTATCTTCCTGGCGGCCCGTTACGCCTTTAGCGATTACCTGCACGCCAAGGCCGGCCCGTTCCTGCTTAGGATGGAAGAGGGATTTAAGGATAACGCCTTGAGCTATCTTCTGTTTCTCCGCCTGATCCCGTTGTTTCCCTTCTGGCTGGTCAATCTGGTGCCGGCCTTTCTAAATGTTCCCTTGGGCACTTTCATATTCGGTACGTTTTTCGGCATAATTCCGGGCGCTATCGTTTTCTCAAGCGTCGGCAACGGGCTGGGCTCTGTTTTTGATTCCGGCGGCACTCCCCGGCTGGATATCCTTTTCGATCCTGAAATATTATTTCCCATTTTCGGACTGGCGGTATTGGCCCTGATTCCCATAGCCTATAAGAAGTTCAAGGAGTAAAAACATTAGCTAGGGCCTGTTGACAACAGGCCCTAGCTGGAGGGTAACGGCCCGTGCCGGAATATCTTGAAGTAGACATCTGCGTTATCGGCGGCGGTTCCGGGGGGCTGTCGGTGGCGGCCGGGGCGGCCCAGATGGGGGCCTCGACCGTCCTGGTCGAAAAGGGAAAGATGGGCGGCGATTGCCTGAATTACGGCTGCGTGCCGTCCAAGGCTTTGCTGGCGGCCGGACATGCGGCGCGGGCGGTCGGCCGGGCCAGGCTTTTCGGCGTTGACGCTTCGCGCCCAGCCATCGTTTCAAAGGACGTATACGGCCACATTCAAAAGACCATTACCGCCATCGCTCCCAACGATTCCGTGGAAAGGTTCGAGGGTTTGGGCGTCAAGGTAATCCAGGCCCCGGCCCGTTTTACCGGCTCGACCGGGGTCGCGGTGGAAGATTTTTCGAACTACGGCATAGGGGCGAGGGTGATCCGGGTCCCGGCCCGTTTTACCGGTCCCACCGAGATCGAGGCCGGGGATGAGCGCGTCCGGGCCAGGAGGTTCGTAATCGCCACCGGCTCGTCGCCGTTCGTGCCGCCGATAGAGGGCCTTGACGCCACCCCATATCATACCAACGAAACCATCTTTGATCTGGGGGAGATCCCCGAGCATCTTATAGTCATCGGCGGCGGCCCGATCGGCATCGAGATGGCCCAGGCCCACCGGCACTTGGGGGCCAGGGTTACGGTCCTTGAAATGTTTAAGATCATGCCCCGGGATGATCCGGAGCTGGTGGCGGTCTTAAGGGCCAGACTCGATGAGGAAAAGATAGACATCCGCGAAGGAATAAAGATTTCACGTGTTGAAGGTTCAGGTTCCGCCCTGTCCGTGGTTATCGAGGAAGACGGCGCCGAGCGACGGATAGAAGGCTCCCATATCCTGGTCGCAACCGGGCGAACCCCCAATGTCGGCGGCCTGAACCTTGGAAAAGCGGGCATTGAATATACGCCCAAGGGCATACTGGTCGACGCCAGGTTGCGCACCACCAATAAAAATGTTTTCGCCATAGGCGACGTTGCGGGAGGCTACCAGTTCACCCATGTCGCCGCCTATCACGCCTCCATCGTCATCCGCAACGCCCTGTTTAGGCTGCCGGCCAAGGTTGATTACCGGGCCGTCCCGTGGGCCGCCTATACCATGCCGGAACTGGCCTATGTCGGCCTCAGCGAAAGCCAGGCCCGGGAAAAGGCCGGTGAAATCCGGATTCTCCGATGGCCTTTCGAAGACAACGACCGGGCCCGGGCGGAACTGGAAACCGAAGGTCTGGTCAAGGTCGTGGTTACGCCAAGGGGCCGGATTCTCGGCGCCGGCGTGGTCGGTCCCCGGGCCGGCGAGCTGATCCAGACATGGGGCCTGGCCATCGGCGCCAAGCTTAAAATCGGCGCCGTCGCCTCGATGATAGCCCCTTATCCTACTTTCGGCGAGATCAACAAACGGGTCGCCGGCAGCTATTTTACGCCCAAGCTGTTCTCAGAGGGGACCAAAAGAATCGTCCGTTTTCTCAGCCTGTTTGGTTGATTGTGAAATCGGTTGAAACGAAAATAATATGACTAGTGGCCTGCATCATCTAAACTGAAGCATCGGGGCGCGGGGGTGCCCCCCGAAACCCCCTGAGGGCGGCGTTGCGAGGCTTTAAGGACGTCGTCGTATGGGTGCAATTTAGATGATACAGGCCAACAAAACCGGAAAACTGCGTCCGTCCATCTTTAAAAGCCTTTCGGCCCGGTTGCTGGTGCTGACGATTTTTTTCGTCATGCTGTCGGAAGTCCTGATTTATGCGCCGTCCATCGGGCGCTACCGCAAGGTCTTTCTTGAAGAAACCATCACCAAAGCCCATTTGGCGACGCTGGCTTTGGAGGCGATGCCCGATCACCACTTCCACGCGGGACTAGAAAAGGAACTGCTGTTCTTATCCGGCACTTATGGCATCATCCTCGAGCGTCCAAGGCGCCGCACGGTGGTTTTCGGCGGCGCCATTCCACCGGCCGTGGACGTGACCTACGATTTGCGCAAGGGTACGTTCCTTTTGTGGATGCTCGACGCCTTTAGAACGCTGGCCCAAAGGGAAAACCGAGTCTTGCGCGTGATTGGGGTTTATCCCGGCGATCCGTCGTCGGTGGTCGAGGTGATTATGGACGAGGCCCCGATGCGCGAGGCCATGTTCGACTATTCGGCGCGCATTTTGAATCTTTCCATCGTTATTTCGCTTATTACCGCCGGGCTGGTGTTTTTGAGCCTGCAGTGGTTGATAGTGCGCCCGATGGGCCGCATAACACGGAACATGGCGGCTTTCCGCGAAAATCCCGAAGACGCTTCAAGGATGGCCCCGCCCCTCGATCGCCCCGACGAGATCGGAATCGCCCAACGGGAACTGGCCGTGATGCAGAACGAGTTGAGGTCGGCGCTGCGCCAGAAGACGAGGTTGGCGACCCTGGGCGCGGCGGTCGCCAAGATCAATCACGATCTCCGCAACAGCCTGTCAACGGCGGTGCTGGCCTCGGACCGTCTGGCCAATATTGACGATCCCGAGGTAAAACGGGTCATGCCGCGCCTCTACCACGCCATGGACCGCGCCATCAACCTGTGCAGCCATACCCTTGATTATGTAAGCGATGAATTTCCCAAGTTGCGTCCGACCCTGTTTAATCTCCACAAATTGGTGGCCGAGGTGGGTTCCGAGATTGGTTCGCCTGGATTTTCGGGGTCCGATTTTACCTGGCGCAGCAAGGTTGATTTTGAGTTGGATTTGGAAGCCGACCGCGAACAGCTTTACAGGGTCTTGAACAATCTGGGAAGAAACTCCCGCCAGGCCGGGGCCGAGACCGTCAGCGTCAGCGCCCGGCGGGACGATGAGAGAATAGTGATCGACTTTTCCGACGACGGTCCCGGCATTTCGGACAGGGCCAAGGAACGGATTTTCAAGCCATTCTCCGGTTCCGCCCCGGGTGGCGGCTCCGGCCTTGGTCTGATTATCGCGCAGGATATAATGCGGGCCCACGGGGGCCGGATCACCCTCTCTGAAACCGGCCCCAACGGCACGGTATTTAGCCTGGAATTTCCCATCTACGGGCCTTGAGGGGCATGTGAATTCTTTCTGGGATCCCGCTCAGTATCTTAAATTCTCCGCCCCCCGCCTGGAGCCGGCCCTGGACCTGCTGGCCCGTATCGATATCGAAGCGCCTTTGAATGTCTTCGACCTTGGCTGCGGCGCCGGCGCCGTAACCAGGATTATCGCCGAGCGGTGGCCTTCGGCGAACGTTACCGGAGTTGA
>JAZFTA010000034.1:0-2266 GCA_036446415.1 Rhodospirillales bacterium
TCTTCTCTCACCATCGCCGGGGGCGTGAGTCTTGAATGGGCAAGGCCCCCGCATCGATTCCCCCATAAAAAAACCCGCCTCGGGAACTCCCAGCGCGGGTTTTGGACGCATTTGTGGTGTTCGTTAAGAGCCAATATAGGCGGGCCACAGGCGAATGTCAAGTAAAAAATCATATTTTTTTATCAATATTATAATTTTCATCCTTATATAGCATTAACCGCCTATCGGGCCCTACCACCCGTACCCCCGCGGTTTGGCACCCCGCGGCGTCTTTTATTGGCTGTTTTTTGCCGCCGGCCCCTTGTTTGGGGCGGCTTTGCCCATAAATTATGCGGACCGGGCAATTGACGGTGTTTTGATCGAGACAACATGGGATGATATCAGGGGGTTGTGGGCCGTTGCCCCGGCCCGGGCTTTCTGCCATTATCCGGCCAACCGATTCTGGGGCTTTAAAAGAGAGAAAAATAAACATGGGTGCATTTAGTATTTGGCATTGGCTGATCGTGCTGGTCGTCGTCCTCGTTCTTTTCGGCGGCGGCGGCAAGATTTCGCGCCTCATGGGCGATTTCGGCAAGGGCCTGAAGTCCTTCAAGAAGGGCATGGCCGAAGAAGATAAGACGGCATCGGCCGAGAGCGAACCGCCCAAGGCAATTAACGCCGAGCGTTCGGAAACCGTGGACGCCGTTTCCAAAGAGGATACCGCGGCCAAGAGCTAGACCTCCGGTCCTCCATTCCCTGGGAGCATGTAGCCGCCATGTTCGACATCGGCTGGCAGGAAATTTTCATAATATCCGTCCTCACCATCATCGTGGTCGGGCCCAAGGAGTTGCCCAAGGTGTTGCAAACGGTGACCCGGGCGGTGAAAAAAGCGCGCCAGCTGATCCGCGATTTCCAGTCGGGCATTGACGAAATGGTCCGCGAGGCCGGTCTTGCCGACGTCAAGGAACAGATGGAAAGCGGCGTCAATATCGATATCGAAAGCGAGGTCGAAAAGATCGTCGATCCCCAAGGATCGATATCGAAGGGAATGAACATGAGGGATATCGAGCAGGATCTGAACGAAGCGGGAAGCTCCATTAACAAGGAGGATTCCAGCGGCGACGCCTTACCGCGCGACGACGATCACTCAATGGTGGGCGATCACGAAGATACCCCGGAGGCCGAATCCTCCGCTTCCAACAAGGCCAGCGGTTAACCTACCGTGGCGGAAACTACATCCGAAAATCCCAAGGAATCCGACGATACCAAGGCCCCGCTGACCTCGCACCTGTTGGAGCTTAGGCGCCGGCTGCTCCATTCCTTCATCGCCGTTATCGTCCTGTTCTTCGGCTGTTATTACATAGCCGGCGACCTCTACGCCTTCCTGGTCCAGCCCCTGGCCGACATCCTCGCCGAGATGGGCGGCGACAGGCGGCTGATCTTCACCGGCCTGCACGAAGCCTTTTTCACCTACATCAAGGTTGCCTTTTTCGCGGCCCTGTTCCTGGCCTTTCCCTTCCTTGCCATTCAGGTCTGGATGTTCGTGGCGCCGGGCCTGTATAAGAACGAAAAAAGCGCCTTCCTGCCGTTCCTGATCGCCACCCCCATACTTTTTTTCATGGGCGGGGCGATGGTCTATTACTTCATCTTTCCGCTGGCCTGGAAGTTCTTCCTCAGCTTCGAGTCGGTGGCGGCGCCGGGCGGCCTGCCGATCCAGCTTGAGGCCAAGGTCGATGAATACCTGTCATTGGTGATGCGGCTGATCTTCGCCTTCGGCCTGTGCTTCGAGCTGCCGGTGGTGATGACCCTGCTGGGAAGGGTGGGGATTATCAGTTCCCGGGGCATGCGCGAAAAACGCAAGTACGCCATAGTCATTTCATTCATCGCCGCCGCCGTCCTGACGCCGCCCGACGTGATCAGCCAGATCGGCCTGGCCCTGCCGACCATACTGCTTTACGAGATTTCCATCTATTGCGTGATGGCGATCGAAAGGAAACGGGAAGCCGCCGCCGCCGAATGACCGGCCATCCATGGACCCCCGGATCAAGTCCGGGGGTGACGGAAGGGTGCGGCGTAACCGATTAAACTTGAAATGCTAAAATGGACCCTGCGGCCGTACTCCCACGCCGTCATGGCCGGGCTTGACCCACTGCTGTCCGGTTTAATTTCAGCACCATGTTATAATCATCTGCGGTGAGCCTGTTTGCGGTTCTGGTTCAGGTTCCAGCAACCGGTCGATACGCTTTCGATGCATGATGTTTGCGCGGACGAGCCGTGCGAACTGCAG
>JAZFTA010000035.1:0-3579 GCA_036446415.1 Rhodospirillales bacterium
GGGGCCGAAGAGGCGGAAATACGCCAGGCCGTAAACGACGCCATTGAGGTGCGGCGCAAGGCCGCCGACCTGATGGAAGGACACGCCCTTGGCCAACTCGGCCTCATCGACACGCCCCAGGACCCGGGCCAGGACGCCGGGCCGGTGCGCATCCGCGAACTGGTCCGCATCGGCGCCGCCTACGCCGTCAACTGCCCGTCCAGCCTGAAGAAGTATTTGGCCGCGGCAAGCGCCGTCGCCATCACCCAAGAAGAAACCGAGGCGGTGGCCAGGCTGGCCGGGTTGATCCGCGCCAAGGCAATCTCGCATGTGGAAAAACTGGTTCCCCTTGAAGAAGAGACAGCCCAAACCGAAAAGAAAACCTGCGGGTGCAAAGAGCCCGATGGGGAAAAGGGCGGATTTTTCTCGTCGATGATGGCCAAGTGCTGTTAGCTCAGGCACCAGGCGAGGATTCCCTTCTGGGCGTGCAGGCGGTTTTCGGCCTCGTCGAAAACCACCGAGGCCGGGCCGTCGATGACTTCGTCGGTCACTTCCTCGCCCCTATGGGCCGGCAGGCAGTGCATGAAAAGGGCATCGGCGGCGGCGGCGGCCATCAGCGCCCCGTCCACCCGGTAAGGCCCCAGCATCCGGTGGCGTTCATCGGCGTTCTCGTCGCCCATCGAAACCCAGGCGTCGGTGACCACCAGATCGGCCCCTGAAACGGCGGCCTGGGCATTTTCGAACAAACCGACGTTGCCGCCCTCGGCCCCGGCCCATTGCAACAGTCCGGGCGGCGGGCTCAACGGACCAGGACAGGCCAGGCGCAACTCGAAGCCGAAGCGGACGGCGGCGTGAATCCACGACGCCGCCATGTTGTTGCCGTCGCCGCACCAGGCCACCGTCCTGCCTTCGATGGATCCGCGGTGTTCCTCATAGGTCATGACGTCGGCCATCAACTGGCAGGGGTGCGATTCGTCGGTCAGCCCGTTGATCACCGGCACCGAGGCGTTGGCGGCCATCTCGTCCAGTTTTTCCGCCCGGCCGGTGCGGATCATGATGACGTCGGCGTAGCGCGACAGGACGCGGGCCGTGTCGGCGATGGTTTCGCCGCGCCCCAGATGGGAGCCGCCATCGCTCATCACCACCACATGGCCGCCCAGCTGGGCCATGCCTATCTCGAACGAAACGCGGGTCCTGGTCGACGGTTTCTCGAAGATCAGGACCAGCGATTTGCCGGCCACCGCCTTTTCCACGGCGGACAGGCTCTCTCCGCGCTTGATGGCCGAGCCGAGGTCCAGGATCTGGCGCAGGGTGGCTCTGTCCAGCTTGTCGATGTCGAGAAAATGTCTTGGTGCGTCCTTGGGAGTATCCATGTCACGTCCCTTCTACGGCCAATTCCTTGCAGCTTTTGCCGATGAT
Source organism: Rhodospirillales bacterium (assembly GCA_036446415.1). Classification (GTDB taxonomy): domain Bacteria; phylum Pseudomonadota; class Alphaproteobacteria; order Rhodospirillales; family 2-02-FULL-58-16; genus JAZFTA01. The sequence continues at coordinate 1,399 of JAZFTA010000035.1, forward strand.
CGCCACGGCCTCGTCAACATGGCTTTGGCCGATGATCAGGGGCGGCAGCATCCTGATCACATGTTCGCCCGAATTGACCACCAGCATGCCGTTTTCGGCCAGCTTGTCCCTCAGTTCACTGTTCTTGACCAGGCACTCAAGGCCGATCATCAGTCCCGATCCCCTGACCGATGACAGCACCTTGGGATGGGCGCCGACCAATTGCTCCAACTTTTCAAACAGCAACCGGCCCATGCCTTCGACGTTTTCAAGAAAGCCGTCGGCTTCCATTATATCGAGCACCGCGCCGGCCACCGTCATGGCCAGCGGGTTTCCGCCAAAGGTCGAGCCATGGCTTCCCGGGGTCATCGCCGAGGCCGGACCCTCCTTGGCCAGGCAGGCGCCGATCGGAAAGCCGCCGCCCAGGCCCTTGGCGGCGGCCAGGATGTCGGGCTCGATGCCCGCCCACTCGTAAGCGAACAACTTGCCGGTGCGGCCCATGCCGCACTGGACCTCGTCGAGGAACAGCAGGATGCCGAACTCGTCGGCGATCTGGCGAAGGCCCCTGAGATAGTCCGGCGGGGCCGGATTGATGCCGCCCTCGCCCTGCACCGGCTCGATCAGGATGGCGGCGGTCTCGGGCGTGACGGCGGCCCGCATCTCGTTGAGATTGGCGAAGGCCACCTGGTCGAAACCGTCCATTGGGGGGGCGAAGCCTTGCAGGTGCTTTTCCTTGCCCGAGGCCGCTATGGCGGCCAGGGACCGGCCGTGGAAGGAGCCTTGGCAGGCGATAACCCGGTAGCGCTCCGGCTGGCCCCTTTCGTGGTGGTGCTTGCGGACCATCTTGAGCCCGCACTCTATGGCCTCGGTCCCGGAATTGGCGAAGAAGACCGAATCGGCGAAGGTCCTGTCGACCAGGCGTTGGGCCAGCCTTTCTCCGGCCGGGATCCGGTACATGTTGGAGCAATGCCAAAGCGCCCCGGCCTGCCCGCGGAGCGCCTCGACCAGACGGGGGTGGCAATGGCCGAGCGCCGTGACCGCGATGCCGGAGCCGAAATCAAGGTACTTGCGCCCGTCCCCGCCGTAGAGATACGCCCCCTCGCCCCTTTCGAAGGCGAGATCGGCGCGCGGATATATGGACATCAACGGGGAAACCACGAACGCTCTCCTTAAATGAGGCGAAAAAGGCGAAAAAGCCTTGTCCGCCGGGAAAGCGGCGGATTATCCCCTCACCCCCCCCCGATGTCAACGAATAGAGGCTGGCGGAACCTAGGTTTTCAGCTTATAGCCGGCGGCGAACATCCACCGGCAAAGCAGCCACAACCCCGTATTGACCCCCACCATTACCGCCATTCCGATGGCGAGCGAGGCGTCGGAATGGCCGATAAAGCCGTAGCGGAAGCCGTCGATGACATAGAAGAAGGGATTGAAATGGGCGAAGGCGCGGAAGATGCCGCTAAGCCGCTCTATGGAATAGAAGGTGCCGGAAAGGAACGACAAGGGCATGACCACGAAGTTGGTGACGGCGGCTATGTGGTCGAATTTCTCCGACCAGATGCCGCCGATGGTGCCCAGAAGCGCCAACATCAACGACGCGGCGGCGGCGTGAAAAACAATGAAGCCAAGATTATGAACGCCGAGCGGAACGAATAAACTCACCGCCACCGCCACCACCGCGCCGACAAACACGCCCCGCGTGGCGCCGCCCAGGGCAATGCCCAGGGTCAGTTCATTGGCGGTGAGCGGCGGCATCAGGGTATCGACTATGTTGCCCTGGACCTTGGCTATGACTATCGAGGACGAGGTGTTGGCGAAGGCGTTCTGGATGATCGACATCATGATCAGCCCGGGGGCCAGGAATTCGACGAAGGGGACGCCCGCCACCATCCGCACCGAACCGCCCAGGGCCAGGGTGAATATGGCCAGGAACAACAGGGTGGTGACCACCGGGGCGGCCACGGTCTGGGTGTAGATCTTGATGAACCGGCGGACCTCGCGCATATAAAGCGTCCACTCCCCGATCCAGTTGGAAGGGCCGAATTCGATCTCATACATTTTTTGACCTGCTGTTTGCATATCATACCTACCCGACGGACCGCCCAGGCGGTCTACATGAGTCATTGTCAACGATCCAGGGTATTATATAGCCTATGGACGCAAACCAATGAACCCGGAACCATGGGGGGGATATCATCGGCCAGG
>JAZFTA010000036.1:0-2500 GCA_036446415.1 Rhodospirillales bacterium
GTTGATTTGGTCATGGATACTCCGTTCGAAAAACCGGACTCGACAGGGCCATTAAGGGGTTATATTAGCCACTGGCTGGAAAGCCTTACAATCTAAAATCTGCCCATGAAGAACTTTAATTATACTTAATTTCCGTCTCCATATCCCTCTCCATGGCTCTTGATGGCCCTTGATGGCCGTAAAAACCCACGCCTTTTCCTTAATAATATGGCTTGGCGTGGCAAACTTTACATATGGTGACGGCAAAAGGTTTATTATTCCTTTTTATCTTCATTATTTTCCGAATCGTCCCCCCTGTCGTCCCCGGAATCGCCGTCCTCTCCCTCAACATCAGGTCGTCCGGCCACTATCTCGTCGACTATGCCGAACTTAAGGGCCTCTTCGGGGGTCATAAAGTGATCGCGCTCAACGAATTTCTCTATTTCTTTCAACGGCTTGCCCGTATGTTCATGGTAAATACGGTTAAGCCGGTCGCGGATCGCCAGGATTTCGCGGGCGTGGATTTCGATATCGGAGGCTTGGCCCTGGGCGCCGCCGGACGGCTGGTGCATCATGATTCTGGAATTGGGCAGGGCGTACCGCTTGCCCTTGGCGCCCGAGGCCAGCAGCAGCGAGCCCATGGACGCCGCCTGGCCGATGCAGACCGTTGAAATATCGGGCCGGATGTAGCGCATGGTGTCGTAGATGGCGAGGCCGGCGGTGATGACTCCGCCCGGGGAATTGATGTAAAAGGAGATGTCCTTTTTGGGGTTTTCCGATTCCAGGTACAATAGCTGGGCGCAAACCAGGCTGGCCACCTGGTCGTCGACGCCGCCGGTCAGGAAGATTATTCTCTCTTTCAGAAGCCTTGAATATATGTCGTAGGCGCGCTCTCCCCGGTTGGTCGTCTCGACGACCATGGGAACTAGGTTGTTGGTTGGGCTCATCACCGGGTCCTTCATCGGATATCTGTTTCCTTACGTCTTTTTGGCGGGCTTTTTGGCGGGTTTTTTGGCCTTGGCGGCCGGTTTTTTGCTCTCCGTTTTCCTGGCCGTTTTCTTGGCCGGGGCTTTATTCGAGGCCCTGGCCTTGCTTTTAGCCTTGATAGGCTTCTCGTCGGGGACTTTCAACAATTCTTCAAGCGATACCTTCCGGTCCTTGATTTCGGCCATCTCGATCATGAAATCTATGACCTTGTCCTCGTAAAGGGGGGCGGTCAGGGCCTCCATGGCTTGCGGGTTATTCCTGTAATACCCGGTCACTTCATCTTCCCGGCCGGAATGGCGGCCGGCCTCCATCGACAAGACCCTGTTGATGTCGTCCTGGTTGACCTGGATGTTGTTCAGCCGGCTTACGTCCGACAGCAAAAGGCCGAGCCGCACCCGTCTTTCGGCTATTGCCGCGAACTCGTCCTTCAACTCATCATCGCTTTTGCCGGCCTCTTGCGGGTCGACGGTCGCGGGGTCGGCCTTGCGCCTTTCCTCGAATTCCTTCCAGATGCTTTCCGATTCGCGCTCAAGCAGGCCTTCAGGGACCTCGAAATCGTACTCCCCGGCCAGATAATCCAGCAGGGAGCGTTTGAGGCGCTGGCGCGAGGCGTCCTTGAAATCGCGCCGGCGATCCTCGCGGATTGAGTTCCTGAGGTCGTCAAGGCTGCCCATTCCCAACTTCTGGGCCAACCGGTCGTCGATCCCGGCCGGCGCCGCCTGGCGCAACTCCTTTATGTCGACGGCGAAGACGGCGGCCTTGCCGGCCAGTTCCTGGGCCCCGTAATCCTTGGGGAATTCGACCTTTACATCGACGTGATCGCCGGCCTTGGCGCCGATCAGCTGGTCCTCGAAGCCGGGTATGAAGCTGCTTGTGCCCAGTTCAAGTGAATAATCCTCGCCCTTGCCGCCCGGGAACTCGGCGCCGTCGATGGAGCCTGTGAAATCGATGACCACGATGTCGCCTTGGAGGGACTTGCGGGCCGACTTCACCGGCTCGGACGTCTGGTGGGCGGCGGCCAGCCTCTCCAGGGTCTCGTCCACGTCTTTTTCGTCAACCTCGACGATAAGGCGTTCGAGCTTGATCCTGGAAAAATCGACGGGCTCGATCTCCGGCAGCAATTCGATTTCCACGGTGTATTCCAGGTCGGAGCCGTCCTCGAACGAGGTTACCTCGATCCTCGGCTGCATGGACGCCCTGATGCCGCGCTCGGTCATCACCTTGTTGGTGGTCTCGCTGAGGGTTTTATCCAGCACCTCGCCGATCACCGAGGGGCCGTACTTCTTCCTCAACAGCGAGACCGGCACCTTGCCCGGCCTAAACCCCGGCATTTTGATGGTGCGCGACATCTCCTTGAGGCGTTGGGAGACGTTTTTTTCGATATCCTCGGCCGGGACGGCGATCTTGAATTCACGCTTCAGTCCCTGGTTCTTGGTTTCGGTGATCTGCATTAATAAAACCCGTGGCAATGGAGATTTGATCGGCGGATACAGGTAAATGGCGTCAAGCCGACGATTATGTCAACGCCATGACG
>JAZFTA010000037.1:0-13561 GCA_036446415.1 Rhodospirillales bacterium
GGGAGCAAACCGTTTTGGGATTCAAGGAGGAACAGGGGATCGACGCCTATCAGGCGGTCAACCGGGGATGGATGGACATCCTGATGAAGACGTCCTCATGGGCCTCGGCCGGCGGCCCCTTCGGCAAGGACATACCGGTCCAGACCCAGAAAATGTTTTTCATGGTCTCCACCGACGCCGATCAATTCCGCCGCTTCGTCTTCGAAACCAGGTTCCTGGACACCTACGAGGTCGGCCAGGAATCGATCGAAGCGATCAGGACCGAAGACGAGCCCCTTATCATGCTGGGCTTCGACTGGCTGAAAAACGTCATGTTCAACGAGCCTACCCTTGTCATGAAGGAGGACGTGCTGCGCACGGCCATAACCGAGGCCCGCACCAATTTCGGGGCCTCTTAGAACAAGGCCGCCATTCCCCCTTTACCGGCGCTTGACGGAGAGCGCGAAATCGACAAAGCGCCGGGTCCAGCGGTTGCCCGCCACGTCGCGCTGATGGACGAAACTGGCCAGCAGATTCTTGTGGACGACGCCGTCACGCCCTTTTCCCAGGCCCTCTCCACGCAGCATCTGGTAAGCGAACCGGTAGCCGCCGCCAAGATTATCCAGGCTGGAATAATGAAACTCGTGGGCCGGGAACTCTCCGGGCCGGCCGTCCGCGCCGAGCAGGGGCCAGGGACCCGCCCCGGTCTCGCGGACCCGCACGTAACCCTTGCCGACCGGCTTTTTGTGCATGGTTACGTCGGCCTCTATGACGCCGGCCATCTGGTGGCGTTTGCCTTTCCAGGCGATGGAGCGCGACAGGTACATCAAACCGCCGCATTCCCCATAGGCCGGCATGCCGCCTTCGATGGCGTCGCGGATGGCGGCGCGTAAGCCATGGTTGGCCTCCAGGGCCTCCATATGGGTTTCGGGAAAGCCGCCGCTGATGAATAGGCCGTCCAACTCCGGCAGGGCGGTGTCGGAGAGAGAGTTTATCCCGACCAGTTCGGCGCCGGCCGCCCGCAAACCCTCCAGGTCGTCGGCGTAATAGAATCCGAAGGCGGCGTCGCGGACGATGCCGATACGCACCACGGCGGCGGCCTCCGGCGATTTAAGGGTATGGGGAGCGGCCGGCAAGGCAACCTCCGCCGCCTTTTTCAATATAATGTCCAGATCAACCTGATCGGCGATCAGGCCGGCGACGGCGTTGATCATATCCCTGGCCAGCGGCGACTCGTTGGGCGGAACCAGGCCGAGGTGGCGTTCGCCGATCTCCAGTCCGGGGCCGCGCCGCACCGCCCCCAGCACCGGTATGTCGGTATAGCCCTCGACGGCGGCCCTTAGCTTGGTCTCGTGGCGGGCTCCGGCGACCTTGTTGAGGATCACGCCGGCGATCCGGATGCCGGGGTCGAAGGCCTGGTATCCGAGGATAAGCGGGGCCACGCCGCGGGTGGTTCCCTGGGCGTCCAGAACCAGGACCACCGGCGATCCCAGCAGCCTGGCCAGGGCCGCCGTGCTGTCCTTGCCCTTGGGGTCGAGGCCGTCATGAAGCCCCTTGGCGCCCTCGATAATGGCCATATCGGCGGCCCCGGCGTGATCCGAGAAACAGGACCTGATCTCGCCGTCTTCCATGGTGTTGTAGTCGAGGTTGCGGCATGGCCGCCCGCTGGCCAGGCCCAGCCAAAGAGGATCGATGTAGTCGGGACCTTTTTTAAAGGGCTGGACCGTTAGTCCGCGTTCGGTCAGGGCGGCGCATATGCCAAGGGTGACGATGGTCTTTCCCGATGACTTGTGGGCCGCTGAAATAAGTAAATGCGACATGATGGCCCGGTTCAGCTTCGGTGGCGGTCAGTCCTCTGAGGGGGGACGATAATGAGGATCGAGGGCGGCGTCGGCAAGGGTCTCGGGCAGGAAACGCAGGAATTTCATGGCCACGGCGACGATGAGGAAGGCGATGGCGGCGCCTCCCAGGCTGAGTACGGTTTCGGGCAGGGTGGGGGTATATGGGTTTACGGCGCCGTCGAAAAAGGAACTGCTCACCTCCATGCCGGGAAACAGCACAAGGGGATAGGCCTGGCCGCCGATGATGATCACATAGAGCTGGGACAGCCCGCCGATGATCACCATTGCCGCCGCCGCCAGCAGCGCCCTCCGCGATTTGCGGGCCGAAGGGCTGTAGACCAGGAATAACGGCAATATTCCGCCAACCATCACCTGACCCGCCCAGAACAGAAAAGTGTGGACGCCGCCTTCCATGAGAATGAAGCGCTCGACGCCGTGGTGCTCGGTGGCGTACAGGCCGGCAAGGTGCTGGACGGTGGTGAAGTAGAGGACAACAGCGGCGAATATCCCGAGCAGGTTGCGCAGGCGTCCGACAATGAAGCCGCCCAGCGGCCGTCCGGTCCACGAACATGCCCCGGCCAGAACCAGGATGAAGACGGCCAGCCCGAAAGAGGAGGACATGGCCACGAACATCGGCGCCATGACCGCCGAATCGTAAGCCTCGCGGGCCACCAGGAAGCCGAACACGAGGCCGATGCCGGTGCTCACCGAAAGGCCCAGCAGCATGGCGACCACGCCGGCCCCCCGGCTGTAGCGGTTCATCCGGGGTTCCATCAGGGTCCACAGGAAGGCGGTGACGGCGATCAGGAAGCCGATGTAGCGCAAGATGTTGGAGGCCAGGGTGGACTTGAAGTTGAAGTTGCTCATCGCCACCAACAGGCGTTGGGGACCGCCCAAATCGAGCATCACCACGCTCAGCCCGCCGAACAGCAGGGCCGCCGCCAGCAGACCCGACAGCCGGGCCAGCGGGGCATGGACGGTACGCCCGAAAACCGCCGAGAAGGCCGCCACGTTGAAGGCCCCGGCGCCGGCCAGGATCAGGAAAATCGAGATCACGTGGGGCATGCCCCAGGCGATCTGGTTGTTCATGCCGGTTACGTGGAGGCCGTTGTGCTCTATGTAAAATGTGGCCGCCACGGCGGATCCGGCGAGCAGGGCCAGTCCGCCCAGCCCCAGCCAGTAACCCCGGCTCCGGCCCTTGATTTCCCTTAAGGCGATGGTTCGGCTCATTACAGCGGGGCTCCCCGGTAGAGGACGCCGGGCTCGAGGCCGAGATCCGAGCGAATGCGCCCCACCCCGTATTTTGCGGCCTCCCTGGCGATATCGCCGGAAGGGTCGTTGAGATCGCCGGATATAATGGCCCCGCCGCCTTGCGAGGCGCAGGCCTCGACGCAGGCGGGGACCCCGCCGGCGTCTATTCTGTGGACGCACATGGTGCAGGACTCGACCGTGCCCATGCCACGCGGGGCGTAAGGCTTCTGGTTGGTGATCTTCTCGTGGACGAAGGAGCGTCCCTTGTAAGGGCAGGCCATCATGCAGTAGCGGCAGCCTATGCAGATGTGTTTGTCGACCAGGACTATGCCGTCGGCCCGCTTGAACGAGGCGCCGGTGGGGCAGACGTCGACGCATGGCGGGCTAGTGCAGTGCTGACACATCACCGGCAGCGACCAGGTAAAGCCGGTGGCGGGATCGCGCAGGTTGACCTTCCTTATCCACTGGGGATCGGTGGCCGGGCGTTGATGGCCGGACCAGCCGTTCTCGTCGCGGCAGGCCACTACGCAGACCTCGCAGTCCTTGGCGCACTTGGAGGCGTCGATGAGCAGCCCCCAGCGTTTTTTGGAATCGGCGCCCTGGGCGGCCAACAGGGTCACCCCCGGGGCCAGGACGAGGCCGGCAGTGGCGGCGGCGCAGGCAAGCACCTTGCGGCGCACCTTATCCATGGGCTGCCCGTTCATGGCTTGGGATTTCCGCCGCTTGCCTTGGGCGTATGGCACTCGAAGCAGTTGATGCTGACCGCCGCGTAGTCGTGGCAGGCGGCGCAGAAGGGCCGCACGGTGGCGGCGCCGGCCGCCTCCGCATCGGGGCTGGCGTGGCATTCGATGCACTTCTTGAGGCTGTACTTGCCACCGCGAATGCCGAGGCGCGCCGTCTCGTCGCGCTGGTGCAGGAGGTAGTCGCCGTGGTTGCGCCGCATGTCCTCGGCCGGGGCCACGCACTTCTCCCCCTGGGCCTTGGCCAGCACCGGAAACGGCACGCCGCCTTGCTCGGCGGACGAGGCCGGGGGGCCGGCGAGGAACACGGCCAGGAAAACCAGTATGATGCCTGATCTAATCATGGCGCCCGCTCACTCCAACCCCATATGGATGTATCCTGTAGGGCAAACGTCCATGCATATCTCGCAGCCTATGCACTTGGAATAGTCGGTGTCCACGTAACGTCCCATGGTCTTCTTGTCCTTCTTGACCCGGTGCACGGCGTCCATCGGACAGAAAATGACGCAGTTGTCGCATTCGAAGCACAGTCCGCAGCTCATGCAGCGGTCGGCCTCCTTGACGGCGTCCTCCTCGCTCAGTTGCCCCAAGCGTTCACGGGCGTCGCCGACCACCTCGCCGGGGCCGATTTCCAGCACTTCGCGCAAAAGGCGCGGGGTGTGGGTGAAATGTCCGGTGAACATGCCCTCTACCTTGACCACGTCGTTGGAGGAGCGGTCCTCGTAGTTGTGGACCGCGAAGCCGGACTCAGCGGTTCCCCAGGTCTGGCCCTGGGTATACTCCTGGGGCTCGAGCCCGGCCTCTTTAAGCTTGGCCAGCAGGTCGAAGTAATGGACCTGGACCTTGGGGCGTTTCTCGTTATCGACGCCGTTGACGTAATCGTCGATGCTGACGGCGGCCTTCCATCCCTGGCCGATGGCGGTGGTCAGGAGCTTGGGGTCGACGGCGTCGCCGCCGGTGAAATGCCCTTTTTGGCCCTTGACCCTAAACAGCTTGTCGGCGTCGACCCAGCCCTCGCCGCAATTTATATCCTCGATGCCTTCGAAATCGCTTTTCTGGCCGGTGGCGGCGATTATCAGGGAACATTCGATGTCGGTTTCCGAGCCTTCCTCGGTGACCATCTCACCGGTGCTCCAGTCGGCCTTGATGACCCGCAGCGCGGTGGCCCGCCCGTCTTGCCCCTTGATCACCTCGACCGGGGCCAGGGCTTCGCGGATTACCACTCCTTCCTCAAGTACCGCCTCGATCTCGGATTTGGTGGCCGGAGCCATGGAGATGGGGCGGCGGTAGACTATGACCACCTCGGCGGGGCCCTTTGAGGCGGGCTCCTGATGGACGGTCCCGCCCTCCAGCACGTTCTCGGGAAGGTCTTCATCGGCCACCTCGCCGACGCTCCCCAGCCTCCTGGCCACCGCCGCGCAGTCCATGGCGGTGTCGCCGCCGCCGATCACCAGCACCCGGCCGGTCAGGTATTTGAGCCGGCCCTCGTTGGCGGCGTTGAGGAAGGACAGGCCGTCGGTGCAGTTGGGGGCGTCGGCGCCGGGGTAGCGCATCGGCTTGCCGATCTGGGCTCCGATGCCCCAGAACACGGCGTCGAAGTCCTTGTCCAACCGGTCAATTGAAATATCGACGCCGATCTTGGTGTTGTTCCTGACCTCTACGCCTAAGTCGATGATCCGCTTGACCTCGGCGTCGACCACGTGGCGCGGGCAGCGGTGGTTGGACAGCCCGTACTGCATCATGCCGCCCAGCTTCCGGCGGGCCTCGAAGATGGTGCATGCGTGTCCCATCCGCCTCAACTGGTAGGCCGCCGACAGACCGGCCGGGCCGCCGCCGACGATGGCCACCTTCTTGCCGGTTTCCCTGTTCGGCTTGGCGAATGACATTGAGTTGTCGATCGCCCAGTTGCCGATGAAATGCTCTATCGAGTTGATGCCGACGAAGTCCTCCACGTTGTTGCGGTTGCAGCCGTCCTGGCACGGGGCCGGGCAGACCCGGCCCATGATGGCGGGAAAGGGGTTGGATTGGGTCATCCGCCTAAAGGCGTATTCCCGCCAGGACATATCGGCCGGCGGTTTTTCGATGCCCCGCACGATGTTGAGCCAGCCCCGCACGTCGTGTCCCGAGGGACAACTGTCCTGGCACGGCGGGGTGGAGTGCACGTAGGTGGGACAGCGGTAGGACTCGCCCGACGAGACCTGATGCTCGGACCAGGGCAGGTGTTTGTCGTCTCCGTCCTGGTATCGCCGGTATGTCAACGCGATCTCGTTCATCGTCCTGTTTCCTCTATTCCTTTACGCCCATTTGCAGGGCGTTGCCCACCAATTGGTGGAGACTGACAATTCTGTCCATTTCGATGCCGTATTCGGGCATCACTTTCGCGAACTGGCTTTTACAGATGGCGCAAATGGCCACCATGTGGGTTACGCCGTCGTCCTCCATTACCTTTTTCAGGGCCTGCATCCTGGGCATCGCCCCCTTTACCCTCAACTCGATCAAGTCGTCGGTAAGCAGGCCGCCGCCGCCGCCGCAGCAAAAGGTCTTCTCATGCGTGGTCTCAGGGTCCATCTCGACGAACCTGTTGACCGAGGCCCTGAGCACGGCGCGGGGTATCTCGAACTGGCCGCCTTCGAAGTTCCCCATGCGGGTGGCCCGGGCGATGTTGCAGGAATCGTGCATGGTCAGCGTCATCTCGTCGTTGGCCGACGGATCGAGGCTCAGCGCGCCGCGTTCAATGAGGTCATGGGTTAACTCGCTGATGTGCTGGGGGGCCGGATAATCGGGGTCCAGGAAGTCCCACGGCCCGGCCAGGGTGTTGAGGAAGGCGTAGGCGACCCGCCAGGCGTGGCCGCACTCGCCGAACACCAGGCGCTTGACGCCGAGATCCAGGGCCGCCTTGCGGATGCGGACCGCGACCTTGTGCATCTGCTCGTAAGAGCCGATGAACATGCCGAAGTTGCCGGCCTCGGAAGCGTATGAGCTTACCGTCCAGCTGATCCCGGCCTGATGGAAGACCTTGGCGTAGCCGATAAGGCCGTCGACGTGGGGCTCGGCGAAGAAGTCGGCGGACGGGGTTATCAGCAGCACCTCGGCGCCCTCGACGTCGACCGGGAACTTGACCACCACCCCGGTTTCCTCCTCGACGTCCTCTTCCAGGCCCTCCAGGGTGTTCTCAAGGGCCGGGCCGGGTAATCCTAAGTTGTTGCCGATCTTGTGGACCTTGGCGATGATCTCGTTGCAGTACTTCTGGCCGAGGCCGATGTGGTCCATGATCTCGCGGGCCGCCATGGAGATTTCCGCGGTGTCTATGCCGTAAGGGCAGAACACCGAACAGCGCCGGCACTGTGAGCACTGGTGGAAGTAGGTGTACCAGTCGTCAAGGACCTCCTTGGTCATGGGCTTGGCCCCGACCAGCCCGGGCGCCACCTTGCCGGCGGCAGTGAAATACCAGCGGTAGACCTGGCGCAACAGGTCCTGGCGGGCCACCGGCATGTTCTTGGGATCGCCGGTGCCGAGGAAGTAATGGCACTTGTCGGCGCAGGCCCCGCACTTTACGCAGGTGTCCAGATAGACCGCCAGCGAACGGTACTTGCCGAGAAGCTCACCCAGCTTGTCGACCGCCTTTTCCTCCCAATTATCGACCAGCGCTGGGGGAAAGCCCAGGGCCTCCTGGTGTTCGGGCGCCGCCTTGAAGGGATGAAGGTGGGCCATGGCGCCATCCGCTATAGCCGGCGTTTCGATGTATTGCCCGAGTTCGGGAACCTGATAGTCCTTGCCGGCCATGGTCAGGCGTCCCTCTGCGTATCGAGGGGTTCGGCCCAGGCCGCCAGGTGGCGTTTCTCGCGGGCGTCGTCGGGCTGGTTGCGGGTCGGGCTGAAGAAGATGCCCGGGGCGTGCAACAGCTTGGAGAACGGAAAAACCACCATCAGCAAAGCAATACCCAGCAGGTGGAACATCAGCACCGGGTCGGAGGGCAGGGGCTGCCAGTCGAAATATATAAGGCCCAGCATGAAGGCCTTGACCGCGATAATGTCGGTGCGGACCACGAATTTCATGATCAGGCCGCTGGCCCCGATCGCCACCAGCAGCCCGAGCATCAGATGGTCGGAGGGCTGGGATATGTAGCGGACCCTATCGACCAGCAGGCGCCGCGCCCACAACCCGGCCAGTCCGGCGACCATGGCGAACCCGGCATGGATTCCGAACGGCTGGATCAGGGCCAGCCAGCCCCACACCGGCTCGACGAAGTAGCGCAGGTGCCGCAACAAAACCACGGCCAGGGCCGCGTGGAACATGGCCCCGAACAGCCATGTCCACTTGTTGGACTTGAACAGGCTCTCGAAGAACAGCACCTCGCGCAATACCCTTAAGGCCGCCCCGGACGGGGTCAAGGGGGCCGGCGTGGTGGGGATTTTAAGAGGGGACGGAGTGACGGCGTACTGGCGGATCTTTAGAGCCAGGCCGGCGACGAGAACCGCCGCGGCCAGATACAGAATCAGCGCGAAAAGGACCGTCAGGAACGGCATCGGGTATTAGGCCTCCTCAGGAGTGGCGCAAGCCCTCTATATGCAGCCCGTCGGCTTGGGCAGTCCGGCGATTTTGCAGGCCTGCTTGGCCGGGCCGTAGGGGAACAGTTCGTATAGGTACTTGTTGTTGCCTTTTTCCTCGCCCAGCCTCTTCCTGACCGCCTTGACCAGGACCCTGACCGCCGGGGCGATCTGGTATTCATCGTAGTAATTGCGCAGAAAGTTCACGACCTCCCAATGCTCGTCGGTCATGTCGATCTCTTCGTGCTGGGCAATGATGCCGCCAAGTTCTTCGCTCCACTCGGAGATATCGGTTATATAGCCTTCCTCGTCATGTTCGATGGTTTTGCCGTTCACATCATAAGCCATGCTCGTTTCCCTAAATTCTCATATAACAAAAAAATCACAGCCAGGCCTGGACCGGTCCGTATTCCACGACCAGATCGACGAACCCACCGTAATCGACCACCTTGACTCCATCGATTACATTATCCTCGTCAATGGCGCGGGCCGCCAGGTCCGGGCCGAGGACATATACCGAAACATTCTTGACCGCCTCCTCGATCTTGGCGGCGGCGGTGGTATGGCGCGCCGCGGCGTAGACGCCGTCCTCGTACAACAATATAGCACTTCCCTTCCTGGCGAGTCGAAGGCAACTGTCCAGGTTGGCGCGCTCGAAGGGGGACTTGTTGACGGTATGCAGCATTATTTTCTCTCCATACTTTCCTCGGCAACTAGTTCATCCGCTCAGGATCACGTCCTGCTCTTCCATCAGGGCCCCCAGTTCGGGGCTGGAAAGCACCTCGACGTCAACCACAAAATCTTCCGGGGTAAGGCCGCGGGCCTCCATCGATTCCTTCTCGACGACGATCCGCCATTCCATGTCCATGTCCGGGTCTTCGTCGGCGTCCTCCTTCTCCATCTCGATGATCTTGAAGGTTGGCGAGAAGTTCTTCATGTTGACGGCCTTGGTGTCTTGGCCCTTCTTGATCTGATAGACCCCGTCATCGAGGAAGGCGACTACCGCGTGTTGCTCGAAAGCGGCTGATATGAGCACCGATTCCAACACCTCCTGGGCGTAGATGGTGCCGTAAGGCGCCTTGCGGTTGACGTACATGAACCTCTTTTTGACGCCTTCCACATCGAACTGGTCCTGCAATTCGTCTTCCATCTTTGCTCTCCCGGATTTCAGTCGCCGAACACGATCAAACGGTCGGCGGCGATGCCGGCCTCGGTCAACTGGCCGAGGCCGGAGATGCGGAAGCCATCGGCCAGCACCTCGTCCTTGATGCCGCGCCTGAGCGCGGCGGCGACGCAGACCACCAGGTCCAGTTTGTGCTCCTTGCCCAAATCGCCCCACAGCTTGACCAGGTTGCGGTCGTCGGACTGGGGCGAGGACAGTTTGTTGGCGTTGTTGACGCCGTCGTAATAGAAAAAGACCCTGATCACCCGGTGCCCCTTTTCCAGGGCCGCCTTGGCGAAATGATAGGCCGAATCCGAGGCCTGGTGGGTGAACGGACCCTCGTTGACCATTATTGCCAGTTTCATGTTTTCGTTTTCCTCCGCCGATAGATTCTAGAAGCGCAGGTGGGTGGAGGCGTTGAGGGTGCTCCGGCCGCCGTACCAGTCCTCGATGTGGTACTTGGTGAAGGGCAGGCCGGTGAGTTCGAAGAAACGCGGCCAGCCGACGCGGTCTATCCATTCGCCCATCCGTTCCCAGGCCCGGCCGTCTTCCTTGTAGGCGCTTAAGATCCTCTTTACCACGTCGGCCACTTCGGGCCAGCGCGGCGGATTGTTGGGCAGGTCGGCCACCGCCAGCTTGTGGAAGGTCGGCTTGGAGCGGGTGGAGGAATGTTTTCCGCCGACCCATATGGCAATTTTCGAGTGTTCGGGATCGTTGATCTGCATCGGCGGACACGGCGGAAAGCAGGCCCCGCAGCACATGCACTTTTTCTCGTCCACCTCAAGCGACGGCTTGCCGTTGACCAGGGCGGGACGTATGGCGGCTACCGGACAACGGGCTATCACGGCGGGCCGCTCGCAAACCTTGCTCACCAGGTCATGGTTGATCTTGGGGGGCTTGGTGTGCTGGATGTTGATGGAAATGTCGCCCTGGCCCCCGCAGTTGATCTGACAGCACGAGGTGGTGATCTTGACCCGGTTGGGCATTTCCTCGTTGAGGAAGTCCTCGTACAGCTCGTCCATCAGCGCCTTGGCGACGCCCGAGCCGTCGGTGGCCGGAATGTCGCAGTGCAGCCAGCCCTGGGTGTGGGCGATCATGGAAACCGAATTGCCGGTGCCGCCGACCGGGAAACCGGCCTCGCTCAGGATGTCGATCAGAGGCAGCACCTTGTCTTCGGAACTGACCATGAACTCGATGTTGGAGCGGGTCGTGAACCGCACGTGTCCCTCGGCGAATTGGTCGGCTATGTCGCACAGTTTCCGCACCGAGTGGACATCCATCTGGCGCTGGGTGCCGGCCTTGACCGTCCATACCTCGCCGCCGCCTTTGGCTACATGGCGCAGCACGCCGGGGCGCGGGCGGTCATGGTATTTCCAATCCCCGAAATTCTCCTTGAGAACCGGGTGCATCAGAGGCATTGGATCGGGAACGCCGCATTCGTCGGGCATACGGGGCTTATCGCTCATGCCGTCGTCCTCCGGTTCCATTTTTCCGCCTCGGCCTTCCAGCCTTCGGCGTCTATACGCACGTAGCTGCTGGTGCGCGGGTTGTTGACCATGTTCGGATCGACGTCTAGACCCAGGCCCTCCAGGAAATTGACCAGGCCGATGCGTTCGATCATCTCGCCGGTGCGCTCGTGCTCAAGGGCGTTATCGGCGAAGAACTCGATGCAGTCCTCGCCCAGCTGGCGGAGCTTCTCAAAGTCCTCGTCGGTCTCCATCCTCATGAAGGGGACGACGACGGTTCCCATCAGGTCGCCGATCTTGAGCGAACGCTTGCCGCCGATCAGGACCGTTACTCCGCGTTCCTTGCCCGGCGCCAGGGCCCTGGTCATGACGTTGATGCAGTGCATGCAGCGCACGCAACTCTGGTTATCCACATCCAGGGTGTCGTCGTCGTTGAGGCTCAAGGCGCGGGTCGGACACATGTTTATGACCTGGTCGTTGATTTCCTTGCGGCCGCGCTCCTTGACTATCTTCCTGACCTCTTCCTGGTCGACCTCAATGCCGTCGCTCCAGGTGCCGATGACGGCGAAGTCGGAACGGTGGATGGCGTTGACGCAGTCGTTGGCGCAGCCCGAGAACTTGAACTTGAACTTGTAGGGAAGGGCGGGGCGGTGCATCTCATCGAGCAGGGAGTTGATTATAATGCGATGGGCCTTCTGCTCGTTGAAACACGAGTGCTCGCAACGGGCCGAGCCGACGCAGCTCATGGCGGTGCGCAAAGAGGGTCCGGCGCCGCCCATGTCAAAGCCCGCCTCGTTCAACTCGTCGAAGGCCTCCTGGACCTTTTTGGTGGTGCAGCCCTGGAACATTATGTCGCCGCTCTGGCCGTGAAAGGCGATCAGGCCCGAGCCGTGTTTCTCCCAGATGTCGCAGAGCATGCGCAGGGTCTTTGTGTCGTAGTGCATGCCGGCCGGAGGCATGACGCGAAGGGTATGGAATTCGGACGATTCGGGGTATTTATCGGCGACCTCCGAGAAACGGGGGATGACGCCGCCGCCGTAACCGCGAACGCCGACGACGCCGCCTTTCCAATAGCCCTTGCGGGTTTCGTAGGAGTGTTCCAGCTGCCCCAACAGATCCTTCATCATATTGGCGTAGGGCTTGTCCACGTCGTTCGCCAGACGCTTGATTCCAGTAACAAAACTCGGCCAGGGACCGCGCTCCAGATCATCGAGCAACGGGGTGTCGGGCATTTTCTTGGCCATGTTCCCTCCCTTTTCGATCCGGCGTTAATTGAGTGGCGCCGTCAAACTTAAACCGATGGCCATTTGCCACTGGAATGTTACATAAGAATATTCGAATGTAAGCGTTCCGTCAAATGTTTGATTAGAAAAGTTGAAAATAAGGAACTAATCCCTTAAGCCATTGTAAAACAACTGAAAAAAATAGGGATTTTCGTACAATCGTCATGCATCGGGGCCAGTCTGGAATTTTTTTATTGAGGCTGATTCTCTATAGTTCGAGTGACTTATAGGGGGGTGGAAAATCCGGACTACGTCACCGCCCTGATGCGTCCTGATCGATGACCCGAATGGAGGGAACCATGAATAATGATGTGATCCGGGAGTTGGGCGGTTTCGACGCCCCCTGGGGCAAGCAGGTGTTGATTCAGGAAGTCGGCTACGGCGACGGCATGACCCTTCTGAGGATCAGAATCCGGGAAGGAAGGCGCTTCACCATAATAGACGTCGACGCCGATACCGCATCGACCTGGGGGAATGTAATGTGCGGCTGGGCCAAGGACCGGTAGGGGGGTCAGGCTTTTTTAATCAGGAACCGGTAAACGCCTTCGTTTTCTTCCGATTCCAGTAATTCATCGCCGATCGACCGGCACAGGGAAGGGATATCCTGCAGCGAACCGGAATCGGTGGAAAACACTTCCAGGGTATCGCCTGAATTGAGGGCCTTAAGAGCCTTCTTGGCCTTGAGGACCGGCATCGGACATTGCAGGCCTTTGGCATCGAGAGTTTCGGTCGCCACTATCAATCCCCCGCTAATTCATGTTCGGCGCCAACCCTAAACGGGGATAGCGCGGCTTTATATATTAGTCAAAGACGATATACCGGCCGCCGCCGTATTTCCAGAAAAGATTTGAAAAAAAGGCAATCCTTCGAGACGCGGTCCTTCGAACCGCTCCTCTCCGATGAGGAGAAACATTAACTTAACCCTCATGCTGAGGAGGCGCTGGTCGCCGTCTCGAAGCATCTGGCGCCAATAAACTCAGTTTTCAGCAACCGCTCTAGAGCCGGGTCTTGCGCGGAGTTATCTCCTTGTTGAGTTTTTTGCCGCAAGCCCGGCGCGCTTTTTCCAGGTCGTGATCGGCCTGCAGGCGCAGCCAGAAATCGTCGGCAGTGCAAAAATAGCGGGCCAGCCTGAGCGCCATTTCAGGGCTGACCGGGCGCTTGGCGCGGACAATACCGCCGATGCTTCCTGGTGAAACCCCGATGTCGCCGGCCAGCCGCCTCTGGCTCAGGTTGAGGGGCTTTAGAAACTCCTCGACCAGCACCTCGCCGGGATGGACGTGGGGATCCCTGGT
>JAZFTA010000038.1:0-4509 GCA_036446415.1 Rhodospirillales bacterium
CTTGTCGATGAATGGTGGGTTTTCCAATGACCCGGTCATATGGACGCCATATGTTAGATTTTTACCACTAGGAGAACTAATTATTGACTCATTTCCCCGGACGGCCATCTTAAGGCTTATTAACGCCAGGACTTTTTACTCGGTTGTTTAGGGAGTTTCCATGTCCAATACATCGCACAGCACGGAAGTGGCCATCATCGGCGCCGGCCCGGCCGGCCTGTTCGCCGTTTTCCAGTGCGGGATGTTGAACATGGGCTGCCATGTGATAGACGCCCTGGAGATGGTTGGCGGCCAGTGCACGGCGTTGTATCCGGAAAAACCCATTTACGATATTCCCGGCTACCCTGAGATAACAGCCGGCGACCTTATCGCCAAGCTGGAAAAACAGGCCGCCGCGTTTGAGCCGGTTTATCATTTGAATCAACAGGTTGTGGAACTTTCCGAGGCCGCGGATATGGGCTGGCGGCTGGCCACCTCAAGTGGCGTGGAGATTGCCGCTCAGGCGGTGATTATCGCCGCCGGCGTCGGGGCCTTCGGGCCCAAGCGGCCGCCGCTGGAAGGCATCGAGAGGTTCGAGGGCAAATGCGTCCATTATCTGGTCAAGCGCCGCCAGGAATACCGTAACAAAAAGGTGGTCATCGCCGGCGGCGGCGATTCGGCCGTGGACTGGGCCTTGTCGTTGTCCGACGTCGCCGGGAGCGTCGCCATAGTGCATCGCCGAGACAAATTCCGGGCCGCCCCCGGCAGCGCCGAAAAACTTAAAAAGAGGGCCGAAGATGGCGCTATCGAACTGGTGACGCCGTTTCAGCTGGCCGGCCTTGAGGGCGACGGCGACAGGTTGACGGCCGTCATCGTGAGCGATCTGGACGGCAACCAAAAACGCCTGGAAGCGGATGTCCTGCTGCCTTTTTTCGGCCTCTCGCAGAACCTGGGTCCTATCGCCGAATGGGGGCTTAACCTGGATCACAACCACATATCGGTTGATCAGGCGACCGGCGCGACAAACCGCCAAGGCATCTTCGCGATCGGCGACATCGCCACCTATAGGGGGAAACTGAAATTGATACTGTGCGGTTTTTCGGAAGCGGCGTTAGCCGCCCAGGCGGCCCATTCCCTGATCCATCCTGAAGAAGAGCTGCACTTTGAATACTCGACCACCAGGGGGGCGCCTGGAAAAGGTTAGGCGACAAGAAGGAAGAAGTGTTGTTAAAGCCGGTTCAGGGAAACCGCTATTCCTCTTCATCTTCATATTCATCATCATCATCTTTTCCCCCCGACATGCCCCAGGAGACGAGAAGAATCATTGCGCCGAGGACGGCAACGACCCCTCCAAGCATGACCATGTTGTCCATATTTGCTTACCTTTTTCCCCTTTGACGACTTGATTGATTAATAACCGGGTCTAAGTTTGCCGCCTGCCTTTAAAGAATAATCCATATGTTGGATTCTATCCACTAGTTCCAATCGACATTTAGCCGGGTCCGCCCTGACTTTCGGACGCCCCCCCGGACGGCAGACGGCAGATAACCGTTGTGCCCCGTTTGGGGGATGAATTTATTTCCACGCTTCCGCCGTGCAGCTCAATAAACCGTTTGACCAGCGACAGTCCCAGACCGGCGCCGCCCTCATTGGATTGAGGAGTCTCTCCACGTTCGAAGGCTACGAAAACCCGGTCGTAATCGCCCTCGCGAATGCCGGTGCCGGTGTCGGACACAATAAACACAACGCTATCGTCTTGGCGGCCCGCCTTCAGGGTTATGCGGCCGCCCGGGGGCGTGAAGCGCACGGCGTTGCTCAACAGGTTGAACAGAACCTGTTTCAGGCGTTTTTCATCGGCCACCATCCAGCCGATATCGACCGGGCAGTCGAACTCCAGATTCAGGTTCTTGCGCCGGGCCCGCTCACGGGTGAGGTTGAGGACCGAAGCCAGCATGGAATGCAGGTCAACCGTATCCAGTTCCAGCGACATCATCCCGGCTTCGATAGTGGCGAGATCGAGGATGTCGCCGATTATCGACATCAGCCCCCGCGAGGCTTTCAGGATGCCGCGGCTGTAGTCTTTTTGGCGGGGGTTCAGTTCGCCGAAATATTCAGCCGTTAGGATCTCGGCGAAACCGATGAGGGTGTTCATCGGCGTGCGCACCTCGTAGGACACGTTGGCGATGAACTCGGACTTGAGGCGGTCGGCTTCGAGCAGGGCTTCGGCCCTTTGGCGGAGCGCGCTCTCCACATGGGCGCTGTCGGTTACGTCCATGTAGCTTAGCAACACCGCCCCATCGGGCAATGGAACATTGGCGTAATCAAGGATCACTCCGTCCTTGCGGGCCAGCCGGCCGGTCGACGGCTGGCGGCTGATAATCCTGGATATGATCCTATCCCTTTGATCCCCCCAGTCGCCGTCGCCGGGAAATAAGGGGCGCATTTTTTCAACCAGTTCCGAGACATGAAGTTCCGGTTCAAGGTCTTCAGGCTCCAGGTTCCACAATCTGGCGAAAACCGGGTTGTTAAGTTTTAGGCGGCCGTCGCTGCCAAAGACGGCGACGCCTTCATGAAGGTTGTCCAGCGTTTCACCCTGGACGGCGATCAGGGTGTTGTATGACCGTTCCAGGTCGAGGCGGTCGGAAACGTCTTCATAGGTAAAAACCAGGCCGCCCATGGAATGGGGGCTGACGACGCTGCGCAGGGTCGTGCCGTCGGGAAGGTGCAGATGGTCTTCGACTGGTTTGGAAAGGCCGTCGAACTGGCTTAGCTGTTCTTTCTTGAAGGCCTTGAAGTCAGCCACTTCGGGCAGCCGCCTTTGTTCGCGCAGACGGTCCAGGACCTCGCCCAATGAAGGTTTCAGGGCCAGCCATTCGGGATCCAAACGCCACAGCCGGGAATATGCCTGATTGGCCAGTATCAACTTCGCCTGGGGTCCGAAAATGGCGATGGCGGTGGAAAGGTTTTCAAGCACCTGACCATGGGCCTCGGCGTGGCGGGCGAACTCGCCTTCCATTTCCTCGGTCCTGGACAGGTCGATGGCGAACCCCGCCGTCCCTTCCAGGCCGTTAAGCGGGGTTTCAGTGACCTCTACCAGAGAGGATGTGTCTCCATCGCTGATCAGGTGGCGTTCCCCGACGGCTCTCCCTTCCGTTTTCGCCCGTTTCGCCAGGGCCGCCGAGGCCTCGGTAATTTCCGGGTTCTTGCAGGCCCGGTTGCTATATGAAATGGACAGGTCGGCGCCACGCAGCCAAACGGGGTGGGGCAGGGCGTCGAGAAGGGCTTGGTAGCGGGCCTCGGATGGGCCGGGACCATTCCCGGCCCCGTCGGCGTCGCCGACCCACAGAATGTCGGCCAGGGGACGGCCGTCATCGCCGCCGGCCCTGATCCCGGTCACCGAAACCCGGCGGGTGGCGCCGGTCAGGGAAAGCCGCAGGCTGAAAGCCTCCCCTTGCCGGCGCAAGGCTTCTATCGCCTTTTCAAGGGTTTGCAGGTCATCGCCCTCGAATCTGGAGAGGATGTCGTCGATTTTGGACCCGGCGCCGCCCGGCAAATCCAGCAATACCGCCAGCCGGCGTGAGCAGGTCTCGGAACCGTCGGCTAAATTCCAGACGAAAAAACCGTCCGGGGTAGTGGACATGACGGCCTTGGCCTGCTCGGCCTCATCCGATATCCGCCGCCTGGTCCGCCCAGCCCCGGCCATGCGGCCCCACTGCCATACGATAAGCGGCGCCGCCGCCGCCACGCCCAGCGCGAAAGCGAGAGCGGGGTCCATCACCGGACCGTGGAACCAATCAGGGTGTGGTTGTCAATAACGCTAAACACGCCCGGAATCTTAAATGCCAAGAGGCGGCCCGGCAAGGCCGCCCCTTGTTTAATCTTTGTAACGGTCGCGGGCTGAAGGTCAGTAGCGGTAGTTTTCCGGCTTGAAGGGGCCGTCCACGGACAGGGAAAGATAATCGGCCTGTTTCTGGCTCAGCTTGGTCAGGCCGACGCCCAGCTTGTCTAGGTGCAGGGTCGCCACCTTTTCGTCCAGCTTCTTGGGCAGGACATAGACCTTTTTGCCGTAGTTCTCAAAGTTGTTCCACAGCTCGATCTGGGCCAGCACCTGGTTGGTGAACGAGGCGCTCATCACGAAGCTGGGGTGGCCGGTGGCGCAGCCCAGGTTGACCAGGCGCCCTTCGGCCAGCAGGATCAGCCGCTTGCCGTCGGGGAACTCAACCTCGTCCACCTGCGGCTTGACGTTGTGCCATTTGTAGTTCCTCAAGGCCTCGACCTGGATTTCGGAATCGAAGTGGCCGATGTTGCAGACGATGGCCCTATCCTTCATCTGGCGCATGTGTTCGATGGTGATGACGTCGATGTTGCCGGTGCAGGTGACGAAGATGTCGCCCAGGGGCGCCGCTTCGTCCATGGTCCTTACCTCGTAGCCTTCCATGGCCGCCTGCAGGGCGCAGATAGGGTCGATCTCGGTTACGATCACGCGGGCTCCCTGGCTGCGCAGCGAAGCCGCCGAGCCCTTGCCGACAT
>JAZFTA010000039.1:0-5313 GCA_036446415.1 Rhodospirillales bacterium
TTGTTCCTTTCTTGTGTCCAAATCGTCGCTAAACGCTTGGAAACAAGTAGAATCAACGCCGTGCGCCTTGTCTACAAAATTAAACCGGACAGCAGTGGATCAAGTCCGGGGACGGCAATGACGATGGGAGGGGTGACCTCAACCAAACTTGAAATGTTCTAGAAAAAGATAGATTTTTCAGAAACTTGAAGGCCCGATACCGTTACGGTCCACTAGCTATTTGTTGAAACGGCCGATGTTGCCAAACAGCTGATCGAAAAAACCGACCGTGTTTCCGCTGGTTGGGGTTTCGCGTTCGACAGTCTCGATTTGGCGGCTTTCCTCCAAGCCCAGGGTCTTTATTTCCCTGAGTACGCCTTTTTCATCGAAGCTGAGGACCACGACTTTCCGTTCCAAGACTTCCGGCTCGAAAAACGCCGTGGTTTCCGTGAGCTTGGAGATGTAATACCATCTTTCCTTGTCGAAAATGGAGATGGAGGAAGGCGAGCCCAGGATTTCAGCCACCTCCTTACGGGTATGCTGACCGGCCTTGATCCCGGCCAGCAGGTCCGGATCGGCGAGGTTGCCCCTGGAATCGATGCGGCTGCAAGAGGCGGTCCCGAGGATCACGGCCCCAAGGATCACGGCCCCAAGGATCACGGTGGGGGCGAAAAAACGCGAAATTCTGATAAATCCATTCATTTATGATGAATATCAAGCCGAATAATCCAAGGAAAGCCCAACCAATAAAATATAACATGTTTTTCATGAAAAAGCACCTTGCCTAGCGGCCTTTTTCAGTAATCCGGTGGAAGAACCCATGAAGCTACCATTCCTTTCGGGCGGCAAAGGACGGAAAAAAACCGCCCATAAAATTTACCGAGCCATCATGAAAAAGGCCCGCCAGCCGGAATTTTTTTTGCATTGCGGCGTTGACGACACATTTGACGGCCGCTTCGACATGATGGTTATCCATGCATTCCTGGTTTTGCGCAGGCTGAAGCTGGACCACGGCGAAACCGCCGGCCTGGCCCAGGAGGTTTTCGATCTTATGTTCGTCGACATGGATCAGGTCCTGCGCGAGATGGGGGTGGGGGATATTGGCCTCGGCAAGCGGATCAAGGCCATGGCGGAGGCTTTTTATGGCCGGATCGCCGTCTATGAATCAGGCCTGGACAGTGAAAACGATGAATTGCTGAACGGCGCCTTGCGGCGCAATCTGTTCCGCGGCATGAGGCCCAGGGATGAAGACGTAAGCCGCATGGCGGACTATATGCGCCTTCAAGTAGAGGCCCTTGAGGCCCAACAGACACGTACTATATTGACCGGCGTGATAACCTTCGCGCCTACCCCCGCCGCCATGGAGAAAACCGTGGAAAAAACCGTGGAAAAACAAGAGACAAGGCCATGCCCCAGGACATAGTCATTGAATTTTCCCACCCCATTCCCGTCGACACCCTGATCAACGGGGAAAAGGAATTCGAGATCGAGGCCACCATTGACCAACGCATTGCCCTTGCCCAACGCTTCGGCCTGATCGCCCTGGACAGCCTGAAGGCGAAAATACGGCTAACGCCCGAGAAAGGCGGCGAGGCCGTCCTTCTCAGGGGAAGGCTCGAGGCCGACGCGGTCCAGTCCTGCGTGGTGACACTGGAGCGGATGGATACGCATATCGAGGCCTCCTTCGAGCGTCATTTCACATCCCCGGCGGCCGAATGCGACAAGGATGAGGAAATCACGATCAATTCGGACGGCACCGACCCCACCGACGCATTTATCGACGGGGCCGTGGATATCGGCGAAAGCGTGGCCGAACAACTGGCCCTGGAGTTGGACCCGTTTCCCCGGGCCCGGGGCTCCGCTTTCAACGGTTTTTCAAGCAATTCAGTAAGTTCCGGCGTCCCGGACGGGGGCACCGGGCCTTTTTCGGAACTGGCGAAAATCAAGGATAAACTGAAATAGGGGCATCAAGCGGCTTGCTACGTCACTTTTTATTGTATAAGTAGGCTGCTCCCTGCCAAGCAGGTTCAATTAACCGGGAGAGTTTTTGATATGGCCGTCCCCAAGAAGAAGATTTCCAAATCGCGCCGCAACATGCGCCGGGCGCACGATTCTCTTCCTGCGGCGGTATACGAGGAATGTTCCAACTGCGGTGAGTTGAAGCGGCCCCATCATGTTTGCCCATCTTGCGGCCAATACAAAGGCCGCGAGGTCATGGACACCGGCGAGGCCGCCTAGGGTCCGGACTTCTAACCACGTCAATTGACGCCGGCGACAAGGAACCACCCTTTTGTCTACCAATTTGACGCTATCCCTGGACGCCATGGGCGGTGACAAGGCCCCCCATGTGGTTGTCGAGGGGGTCGATCTGGCGCTGGACCGCCATCCGGATGTGGATTACCTGCTGTTCGGCGATGAAGAACAGTTGAGCCCGCTGTTGGAAAGCTTTCCCCGGGTCAAGGCGGTCTGCCAGGTCCGCCACACCGAGGATGTAGTCACCGACCAGGAAAAACCTGGAATCGCCTTGCGGTCCGGACGCAACTCAAGCATGCGCATGGCCATCGACGCGGTCGGCAACGGCGAGGCGGCGGGGGTGATTTCGGCCGGCAACACCGGGGCCTTGATGGCCATGGCCAAGTTCGTGCTGAAGACAATTCCCGGCATCGACCGTCCCGCCATCGCCTCCTATCTGCCGACCCAGCGCGGCGAAAGCGTGATGCTGGACCTCGGCGCCAACGTCGATTGCGACGCCGACAATCTGGTCCAGTTCGCGGTCATGGGAGAGGTCTTCGCCCGCAACGTGCTGGGTCTCGAGCAGCCTTCCGTCGCCATCCTCAACATCGGGGCCGAGGACCTTAAGGGCAACCAGTTCGTCAAGGATGCCGCCATCACCCTTTTGGAGTCCGACCTGCCCATTAAATTCAACGGGTTCGTCGAAGGCGACGATATCGGGGCCGGAACCGTGGATGTCATAGTCACCGATGGATTCACCGGCAATATCGCGCTCAAGACGGTCGAGGGCACGGCCAATCTTTTCACCCACCTGCTTAAGCAGGCCCTGATGAGCTCCATGCTTTCCAGGGCCGGCGCCTTGCTGGCCCGTCCGGCCCTGAATATTTTCCGGATGCGGATCGACCCGCGCCGTTACAATGGAGCCATGCTCTTGGGCCTAAACGGCGTATGCGTTAAGAGTCACGGCGGAACCGACGCCATTGGTTTCGCCAACGCCATTCACGTAGCCGAAGAGATGATCATCAAAAAGCTGAACGAGGGGATCAAGGAGGACTACGGCCGCATAACCAGGGCCTACGCCAACCCTCAATCATGACTTTGCGCTCCCTGATCACCGGCTGCGGCTCCTACCTGCCTGAACGGATCCTGACCAACGACGAACTATCGGCCATGGTCGACACATCGGATGAGTGGATCGTTTCGCGCACCGGCATCCGTCAACGCCATATAGCCGCCGACAACGAGATGACCTCGGACCTCGCCCTCAAGGCCGCCTCGAGGGCCCTGGAAATGGCCGCCATGACGGCCCGGGACGTGGACCTGATAATCGTCGCCACAACCACCCCCGACAACACCTTTCCATCGGTCGCCACCAAGGTCCAGGCCATGGTGGGCATGGAACGGGGCGCCGCTTTCGACGTTCAGGCGGTATGTTCCGGGTTCATTTACGCCCTTTCGGTGGCCGACAACATGATCCGCGGAGGTCAGGCCGGAAATGTCCTGGTCATCGGCGCCGAAACGTTTTCCAGGATTCTCGATTGGCGGGACCGTTCCACCTGCGTGCTGTTCGGAGACGGAGCGGGGGCGGTGGTCCTGACCTCCAGCCAGGATGACGGAGGGCCGCCCGGCAAGCGGCGGGGCATACTTTCGACGCATCTTCATTCGGATGGGCGCTTGGGCGACCTTCTTTATGTGGACGGCGGCCCGTCATCGACCAAAACCGTCGGCCACCTGCGCATGGACGGCCCTAAGGTATTCAAGCAAGCCGTGGTCAAACTGACCCAAGTCGTGGAAGAGGCCCTTGAGGCCAACTCCCTCGATAACTCGGACATAGACTGGCTGGTGCCCCATCAGGCCAACAAGCGCATACTCGACGGCACGGCCAGGAAACTGGGCATCGGCCAAGACCGCACGGTGATAACCGTGGATAGGCACGCCAACACTTCGGCCGCCTCCATCCCGCTGGCCCTGGACGAAGCCGTCCGTGACGGGCGCATCCGGCCCGGTCACCTGTTGGTTATGGAAGCCATGGGCGGCGGCATGACCTGGGGGGCCTGTCTGGCCCGCTGGTGAATATGGCGGCCCCGGACATCATATGATGAACCCGATACTATATCTGTGAGGAGATTCTTTTATCCCTTTGATATTGACGGATTTATCCGCTAACTATACGCTTTAAGCACTTTAATACGCTTTAAGCACTTTACAAATACATGGGGCAGGGCGGCATGGTAGGAAAAACCATAACAAGGGCCAATATCGGCGAGGCGGTATATCAGGAGGTCGGCTTGTCGAGGAACGAGTCGGCTGAACTTCTGGAGACGGTTCTGAGGTACGTTTCGGACGCCCTGGCAAGGGGAGAGACGGTAAAGATATCCTCATTCGGAAGCTTCTCGGTCCGCCAGAAGGGACAACGGATCGGCCGCAACCCAAAGACCGGCGAGGAAGTCCCCATACTGCCCCGCAAGGTTTTGGTTTTCCGTCCATCACAGGTGCTGAAAAACCGCATCAACGGGAAGCGTCAGCCCGGAGCGGCTTGACCCTGATGGTGCAGGCGAGAGAAGCGGAAAACCCCCCGCGCCATCGCGTAAAATCAGCGGCGGCATTCAGGACGATCAGCGAAGTCGCCGACGAACTGGATCTTCCCCAGCACGTCCTGAGATTCTGGGAAACCAAATTCCCCAATATCCAGCCCATGAAGCGGGGCGGCGGACGGCGTTACTACCGGCCCGAGGACCTGGTCGTGCTCCGCAAAATCCGCGACCTCCTGTACGTCGACGGCTACACCATCAAGGGGGTCCAGAAACTGCTGCGCCAGAACACCGTCAAGAACGCCCCGAAGTCGGTTGAACCGGCCGCCGGCAAGGCGACAAAAAAGGCCTCAAGCGGACCCGGCCGGGCGAAAGGCGCCGCCGTTTCCGGCCCCAAACTGAAAGAACTTGAAGCCGTTCTTGGCGAGTTGGAGGAAATTAAGGGGCTGCTGCGGGACCAGTCCTGAGGACTGCCGTTTTATTTCTCTTAGCGTTGCAAGCCTGCGCACCCAAGCGTATATTCCGCCCTAGCAATTACATTTCGGAGCGTGGCGCAGTCTGGTAGCGCACT
>JAZFTA010000040.1:0-5326 GCA_036446415.1 Rhodospirillales bacterium
CCAGGGGCTTTTCGTAGACGAATCCGGTCTGGTAGTGGGAAGCGTACGGGGTCAACTCTCCGCCTGTGCCTTGGCCGAAGAACAGGGCGTTGTATTCCTCATCGGCGGCTTTCGGGGTGGTCGCCCCGGCGGCTTCGGACATGGCCTCCAGGGCGCGGCCGATGGCGGTTTCATCGCCTTCAAGGCGGCCTAAAAATTCCAGCGTCTCGGCCGATGGAGGAGCCGCCAGAAGCCGCGAAAGAAGGTTATAGAAACGGGCTCGAAGAATCTCTTCTTCGGAAATCTCATGCGTACGGAATGCCTCGGCAACCGCCACCGCATATCCCCCATGGAGTTATATTATTCTTATTTTTTGCACGCACCGGCGCGATCCGATAAAGGCGTCAAGCACCGGCCCCATAACGCCCCTACTCGAGACGATCCGGGATGTTAACTCATAATTACGCTCTTTGAAAGCAAAACCTCACCCGGGGCCGCTGGCGGAAGTTTCTCAGGCGGTATCCGGTTCGGACCGATCGCCGCCGTTTTCCCGGTTTTCTTTTTCTTCTTCTTCCTTGTCTTCTATTTCTTCTTCCTTGTCTTCTTTTCCGTCGGTTTCCTTGATTTTATCTTCGTCCTCGACCGGCGCGGATTCGGCTTCGTCCTCCTTGCCGGTCAATGCCTCGGCCACCACCGATATGACCTCTTGGATGATGCTGTAGTCCTCGTCGTAGTCATCGAGTCCATCCAGGCTGGCAAAGGCGGGATCGCTCCGCCACAGCTTGCCGAGGGCGGCGCGGGCCAGGTCCTCGGGCACGCCTTCGGCGAGGAAGGGCGTGAAGTCGGAGTCCTTGTCCAGGCTCTCCACCGGCGGCAGGGACTGGGCGGGGTCGGCCTTTTCGGCGGCGGTATCTCCAGGCGGCTCGCCGTCTTTGGCCGGGGTGTCGTCGTCAGCCATTTCCATCAGTCCTTTTACGCTCGGAGACATGTTTCTTTAACTTGCGCTTCTCGAAGGGCACGTCCACGTGATAGGCGTCGATGAAGGCCTGGACCCAGGCGATTACATCGTCGGGCATGGGCACCCCCTCGACGATCTCGTCGCCGCTTTCGGAATATCCCTCGGCCTCGTAGGGGCAGGCGGTGACCAGGAAGGGAACTACCTCACGTTCGCCCTCGTCGTCCGGATGCAGAACCACGAAGACCTTGGGCTGGGGCTGGGAAAGGTTGACCTTGTAGCCCTCCGTTTCCTTCTCGAAGAGGTCCAGATCGAGGGTCCCGGCGTGGTAGTGGATCCATCCTTCTCCGCGGCGCAGTTGCCGCCATTCGGTGACCGCCGCCGCTCCGGGGATGACGGCGGCGGGAAGCCAGCAATGGTCCTGCCAGTGATTGTTCATCTCGCGCCGCTCAAGCACGATGCCGAGAGGAAGGGTGTCGGTGGCGGCCATCACCGGCCGCCCTTGCGCGCCACATGCACGGGCTCGTCCCTGGCCGACGACGCCGCGGCGTCGTAGACGATGCGCTGTTCGCCGGAAAGGGCGAGAAAGCGCCGCCCCCTGGCCCGGCCGACCAGGGTCAAACCAGCCTGTCTGGCCAGTTCCACCCCCCAGGCGGTGAAGCCGGAACGCGACACCAGAATGGGAATTCCCATCTGTACCGCCTTGATAATCATCTCGCTGGTCAGCCGGCCGGTGGTGTAGAAAATTTTATCTCCCCCCGTTATGCCCTTGAGGAACATGTAGCCGGCGATCTTGTCGACGGCGTTATGACGTCCCACATCCTCCATATAAAGCAGCGGCGTGTCCTGGTGGAACAGGGCGCAGCCGTGTATGGCCCCGGCCTCCAGATAAAGGCTGGGCGTTGAGTTGATCGTCTTGACCATGGCGTAGAGGCAGGAGGTGCGCAGGACCGCGTCCTTGGGCAGTTGGGCGGCCTCGAAGGCTTCCATCATGTCGCCGAAGACGGTGCCCTGGGCGCAGCCCGAGGTCAGGGTCTTCTTCTTCATCTTTTCCTCGAAGTCGGTCTTGCGTCCGGTGCGGACCACTACCGTGTCGATGGTATCGTCATGGTCGATGGAGGTGATTTCGTCGTCCGCCCTCAGCATGTTCTGGTTCTTGAGATAGCCGACGGCCAGGTACTCGGGATAATCGCCGATGGTCATCATGGTGACGATTTCCTGGCCGTTGAGAAAAAGGGTCAAGGGCCGTTCCACGGTCACCGAAGTGGTGATCGGCGCGCCATCCTGATCGACGCCGTCGACACGGCGGATCAGGCGCGGATCGCCGGGGTCCGGTTTGACCAGGTATCCCTTCGGCGGGTTCATTGCTTAATATTACCTCCATGGTGAAGCAATTCGGCAACTGGAATGTTTATGTGTAATATTATCGGCATATTTAACCGGGAGTGTACATGGAACTGAACGGCAAGGAAATTTTGGTTTGCGACTGCGAGGGCGAAATGCCGCTCGACGGCAAGGCCCTGGCCAAGGCCTGCGGCGCCAAGAACAAGAAGCTGGCGGTGAACACCAGCCTGTGCCGCGTCCAGTTGGAGGAATTCCAGCGCATCGCCGCCAAGGGAAAGCCGATGGTGGTCGCCTGCACCCAGGAGGCGCCGCTTTTCCTGGAGGCCCTCGACGAAATCGAGGACGCGCCCGAGGTCAGCTTCGCCAACATCCGCGAACGGGCCGGCTGGTCCGAGGAAGGCGCCAAGGCAATTCCCAAGATGGCGGCGCTTCTGGCCGAGGCGGCTCTGGACATCCCCCCGACCACCTCGGTGGGCATGGAGTCCGGCGGCGCCCTGCTGGTCATCGGCGGTGACGGGGACGCCATAGAGGCGGCCAAACAGGTGGCCGACCGGCTTGATGTCGCCGTGTTGCTGACCGATGGCGGCGCCGGCGTGCTCCCTCCCTCCCTTATGGATGTGCCCGTGTTCAAGGGGAAACCCACCGCCCCATCCGGCCATCTGGGGGCTTTCAGGCTGACCATCGAGGGGTTCGCCCCGGCCTCTCCCTGGTCCCGGGAAAGGCTGAAATTCGCCAAGGGGAAAAAATCCGAATCATACGAATGCGACATGATCCTCGACCTCGGCAAGGGCGACCCCCTGTTTCCCTCGCCGCGCGAGGGTTATTACAAAACCGGTCCCGGCAATCCGGGGCTGGCCCAAAAGGCCCTGCTCGAGCTTACGGACATGGCGGGGACCTTCGAGAAGCCCCGCTACGTCGCCTTCGACAAGGAGCTTTGCGCCCATTCGCGCAGCGGCATAACCGGCTGCGCCCTTTGTATCGACATCTGTCCGTCGGCGGCCATCGTTGCCGACGGCGACCATGTGGCGATCGATCCCTATATCTGCGCCGGTCACGGAAGCTGCGCCGGAGTCTGCCCGACGGGAGCCGCCGCTTACACCATGCCCCCGGCCGACGCCGTGATAACCCGGCTCGCCACCCTGTTGGGAACCTACTTGAAGGCCGGCGGAAAGGCCCCGGCGCTGCTGGTCCACGATTTAGAATTCGGCGGGCCGCTGATCGACGCCATGGCCCGCGCCGGACGCGGACTGCCCGCCAATGTCCTGCCCTTCGCTCTCAACAAAGTGACCCAGGCCGGACTGGATTTCATTCTCGGCGCCCTGGCCCACGGGGCCGGACGGGTGCTGTTTCTTGTTTCACCGGCCGGCCGGGGCGAGGCTGATGGACTGGCCGCCCAGGTGGAACTGGCTGAAACCATCCTGTCCGGCCTCGGCTATGGCTCCAGGCGCGCCGGCCTTATCAACGAGGCCGACCCGGCGGCGGTGGAAACGCAACTGTACGGCCTCGAGGCGGCGACCATGCCTGCCGGTAGTTTCCTTCCCTTGGGCGGCAAGCGGGAGCTGCTGGGGCTGGCCCTGAAGGGCCTGCACCGTAACGCGCCGGAACCGGTGGACGTTCTTCCCCTTCCCGCCGGCGCGCCTTTCGGCAACGCCGAGGTGGCGCTTGATGGCTGTACCCTGTGCCTGTCCTGCGTCGGGGCCTGCCCGACCGGCGCTTTTACGGAATCTTCCGACAGGCCCCGGCTGTTTTTCACCGAGCATGCCTGCATCCAGTGCGGATTGTGCAAGGCCTCCTGTCCCGAGAAGGTGATCACCCTGGCGCCCCGCCTCGACTTCACTTCCGGCGCTTCCGCCCGCCGCCTGATCAAGGAGGAAGAGCCCTTCGAGTGCATCCGCTGCGCCAAGCCCTTCGGCGTCAGGTCGACCATCGAGCGGATGGTGGAGCAGCTGACCGGCCATCCGTCGTTCTCCGGCGAGGGGGCGCTGGAGGTGATCCGCATGTGCGAGGATTGCCGGGTCTTCGCCTTCATGGAGGTCAAGGACAATCCCATGGCCGACAAGGACAGGCCCTTGCCCCGCACCACCGACGATTACCTTCGCGAACGCGAGGAACTCAGAAAGCAGGCGCTGGAGGAGATCGAGGCCCGGGAAGCGGAGCAAAAGGGTTCCTAATTCCCGGGGCCGCCGGCCAGCCCGCAATAATCAATGATAAAATCCGCGATACCCGCTATGTCGTCCAGGCCGAGCACCGGCAGGCTCACTTCTCCCAGGGGTTCGTCGCTGGCGACCATGACGATATTCGGATCCTCCTTGCACAAAAGGGGGCGGCTTACGGACGGGCGGTGGATTTCCATCTTGGGGTGGCCGTGTTCCTTGAAGCCCTCGATCAGCAACAGGTCCACCGGCCCCATGCGGGCGATCATCGCCTCCACGTTTTCTTCCGGGTTTTCGTGCAACTCGTGCATCAAGGCCCACCGCGTCGAGGAAGTTACCAGAACCTCCCTGGCCCCGGCCTTGCGGTGCTTATAGGAATCCTTTTCGGGCTTGTCGATGTCGAAACCGTGGTGGGTATGCTTGATGGTCGAGACCTCAAGCCCACGGCGGATGAGTTCGGGCAGAAGATTTACGATGAGAGTGGTCTTGCCGCTGTCCCTCCATCCCACCATGCCGAAGATTTTCATTCACCAGCCCCCAATTACCCACCAAAATCAAAATTAATATACAGGTTTGTCCGCACGCTTACCTAAGGAACTGGCCGAGTGACCGGAAAGAACGCCGGTGCTCCATTGATCAAAAAAATCATGATGATGGCGCGCTGTCTGATTATTTAGACCTTACTCTTAAACGGCGCATCAGGAGAATGGTCAATGACCGCTAGACGCCAACAGCCGTTCTCGATCCAACCCGGAACTCCGACAAGGATCAAGACAAGTGCTTGGCCACCGTCTCAAGGAAAATGGGAACCGAAATCGGCTTCGCAACATAGCCGTCGCAACCCGATCCGCGAATCTTCTCCTCATCACCCGGCATGGCGAAAGCCGTCACCGCG
>JAZFTA010000041.1:0-4338 GCA_036446415.1 Rhodospirillales bacterium
CGTAAGGGGCCAGGGCTTCGTAAAGGCCGGCCATGCCTTCGCCGTGTTCGGCCGAAATCGGGACCGGGTCGCCCATGCCAAGGGCGTAGGCCTCGCCGAGCCCGGCCTCGCCGGCCCGGCCCTCGCACTTGTTGGCGATCAATATCACCGGCTTGTCCAGCTTGCGCAGCCAGCCCGCGAAGTGGATGTCGAGCGGCGTGACGCCGGCCCTGGCGTCGATCATCAGCAGGGCGATGTCGGCGTCGGCCAGGGCGCGCTCGGTGTGGGTCCGCATGGCGGCTTCCAGGGTGTCGGGCGATGCCTCCTCAAGGCCGGCGGTGTCTATGGCCTTGAAGCGCAGGCCGCCCAGGCTTGCTTCGCCCTCGCGCCTGTCCCTGGTCACGCCGGGGGTGGGATCGACGATGGCCAGCCGCCTTCCGGCCAGACGGTTGAAAAGCGTCGATTTGCCGACGTTGGGCCGGCCTATGATGGCCACAGTAAAAGTCATGATTTTAAAGCACGGCTTAAATGCTGGTTACTGATAGGCGACCAGCTCGGCGTCATCGGTCATGAAATACAGGCGGCGGTTGGCGATCACCGGGGCCACCGAAACACCGTCCGACAACTCCACCCGGCCGAGATAATCCCCGGTATATGGAGATACCGCCACCACCTGGCCGTTGGTGCCGGCGATGATCAGCCGGTCGCCGGCGAGGATAGGCCCGGTCCAGGTTATGGGGTCCTCCTTGTCTTCCTCATCCTCGAAGCGCGGCAGGACCTGGACCCAGT
Organism: Rhodospirillales bacterium; assembly: GCA_036446415.1. Taxonomy (GTDB): domain Bacteria; phylum Pseudomonadota; class Alphaproteobacteria; order Rhodospirillales; family 2-02-FULL-58-16; genus JAZFTA01. Next base: position 769 of record JAZFTA010000041.1, read on the forward strand.
GTATGCGGCCGTCCTTGCGCGAAAGGCTTACCACCTCGGAATCCCTGGTCAGGACGAAGATATAGTCGCCCGCCACCCAGGGCGTTGAGAGTCCGCCGATTTGCTTGTCCCAGATGCGTTGTCCGGTGCGCAGGTCTATGGACACCATGACGCCGCCGTAACTCAAGGCGAAGACCCGGCCGCGGTCTATCACCGGTAGCCCGCGGATATGAGAGAGGACGGTGGAGCCGCCGACGCGGCGGGTCGACGACAGGGAATCGGTCCACAGCACCCGCCCGTTTTCCACCTTCAGCGCAACCAGTTCTCCCGAAGAATAGGGGACCACTACGACGCCGGAATCGACCGCCGGGCTGGATGCCCCGAGCAGGCTGGCGGTTTCGGTCAGGCCGCTGTGGGTCCACAGGGTTTCGCCGTTGGACGCCCTAAGCACATTTAGCTTGTTGTCCAGCGACAGGACGAACACCCGTCCGCCGCGGACCGTAGGCGCCGAGCGGACCGGAGCCCCGAAACTTCGCCGCCAGATTTCGGCGCCGGTTTCAGCGTCCAGGGCGATAACCTGGGCGAAGCCGGTGGTGGCGTATACACGTCCCTTGTTGTAGGCGACGCCGCCGCTTATATGGCCGTCGTCCTCGTCATCGGGGGTCAGTTCAACCTGCCACAGGCGGCGCCCGTTTTCGGCGTCGAAGGCCCCGACCCGCGTTTGGGCGTCCATTACGAAGACCTTTCCGTCGGCGACCACGGGGCTTCCCACGAAACGCTCTTCCTCGTCCGATCCGGTCCCCACATCCGTGCTCCAGGCAAAATCCAGGAACTCGTTTATGTCGATGTGGTGCATGGCGTGGTTGGGGTAACCGCCGGGCTGTGGCCATTCTGAGTTGACGAAAGGAGCCGGCAACAGAATCTCCTCGCCCGCCAGCTTGGGATCGGGGGCCAGGGCGCGCTGGTGAAGCAGAACCGAAATGCGCTTGCCGGGCAGCGGCGGATCATCCTTATCTCCCCACCACCTGTCACAGGCGCCCAGCAGAACGATGAGAGGGACAAGAAAAATAATTGGCCGCATGGTTGCCATTGGGTTTCTCTTTTTATCGTACATCATCGGCGTCACGGTTATTGTTTGGTCAGGGCGGCCAGCAATTCTTCGGCCCGGTCGCGCTGGCCTTGCGGCGTGGTGGCGTCGTTTTTGATGTCGCCAAGCAGCTCGATGGCCTTGGTGCGGTCGCCGGAACGCTCGGCCAGCAAGGCCGAGATTTCCCTGACACTGTGGCGCCAGGGGTTGTCCTCGGCGGTCAACGGGGCGATACGCCGGCTGAGTTCCGCCGGGTCGCCTAAATCCATTTCCAGGAGAACGCCTAGAACCAGCGCCAAGTCCCGATAGACGGGATCAATTCCCGAATCGCCGGCCAGTTGACCATAAAGCGCCGCCGCCCGGTCAGCGTCGCCGCTTTTGGCCAGGGCCGCCGCCCTCTGGAAACGGGCCAGCAGGGCGTACCCGCCGCCCGCTTCAAGGACGATTTCGGAAAACGCCTGGGCCGCGGCTTGGGGGTTGTCGCCGCTGGCCAGCCGCATGGCGTTGAAATAGAGCTCGCCGTCGGCCATGCGGGCGTTAAGGTCGTAGCTTCGCCAGCCCTGGTATCCGCCGACGCCGACGATGATAATCAAGGCCGCGCCGATAATGTAATTGCCGTACTTTTTCCAAAGTTTGGCGTAGTGCTCCTGGCGCAGTTCCTCGTCGATCTCGCGCAGAAAGCCGTCTTGTACGGGTTCGGCCAACTGATGACTCCTTTAGTTCAATGACCGGACGTCGCCCATATCGAGTAAAACAATAAGCCCCGGCCGGCGGACGGGCTAAAGTATCCCGCCCTTTTCAGGAAGGCAAACAGGCAAATACGGGTTTTTGCCTTTTCTTCTCTTCGGCGGGCGGTTTTCCGGCGCTTAAAATGTGCTATTCCCGGCGCCATTTGATGGAGCATCCCATGGATGGTATCTGGTCGGCGGGGCCTTGGCCGGTTTTTGCGACCTGGCTCATGGCCTCTAAAAGCTCGCGTCTGGCGCCGGGCGGCGCGGCCTCCTTCCTGGAGGCGTCCAGCCGGCCCCGGTACTGGAGTTCAAGGCCTGAATTGAAGCCGAAGAAGTCAGGGGTGCAAACGGCGCCGTAGGCCCGCCCTATCTCCTGGCTCTGGTCGAAGACGTAGGGGAAGGTGAAGCCGTTGGCGGCGGCGGCCTTGGCCATGTTGGCTGGTGAATCCTCCGGGTATTCGGCCGGATCGTTGGTCATTATGGCTACGGCCCCGATCCCCTTGGCCTGCAATTCCTTCACGTCCCGCACCAGGCGGCCGATTATCGCCTTGACGTAGGGGCAGTGGTTGCAGATGAACATCACCAGGGCGCCGTTGGGACCCCTGACGTCGGCCAGCGAATAGACCTTTCCGTCGGTGCCTTTAAGCTCGAAATCAACGGCCTTCCAGCCGAAGTCGCAGATCGGTGTTTCCAGGGATACCATGGCTTCTCCTCCTGATCGGGCGGGCCAATTGGGCGTGGATGGGCTTGTTAGCCGAAAACCGGGCCTATAATCAATTAAAATGGTATCGCGGTCATAGGCGATGCGGTCCTGATAGCCCTCACGGAGGGGCCAGTCATGGCATTCCGCATAGGCGGGAAACGCCAGGAGAACAACTAGGAGGGCCAGGACTAGAGCATTTCAAGTTTGTTCGGAATCGCCGCACTCTTCCGTCACCCCCGGACTTGATCCGGGGGTCCATGGATTACCGGGTTGATCCCCGGATCAAGTCCGGGGACGGTAATGACGATGGAAGGGGTGACCTCAACCAAACTTGACGTGCTCTAGGCGATAAGCCATCGGTATATCCCTAACACGTTTACAGCGGTGTATCCCGCGCTGAGGACGGCCAAGCCTAAGCTGCGCCCTCAACGCGAAGAACGGACGTTCGCTGATCAATGTCGGCTTGGCGCACATAACCGGTCCTACCCGGAACATAGCCGGTATCGGCGTACCAGCCACAAGCGGACTATGGACTTAGTTAGCCGCGTAAACCCCGCCCTCGCCGACTACAACGAACGGCGCCCAGAACATGGGATGGGCGTAGTGGGGCTTATCGGGGTTTTCCATCAGCGCCAGCATGGACCGGCGCAACCCCTCGGCGCGGCCGACGGTGTTATCGTTGGCTACCTCTTTGAGCATCGTCGTGGTCAGTTTTACGGCGGCGTCCGAGCCGACCGGCCAATGGGACACCAGAAGTGATCGGGAGCCTGCATAGAAGAACGCCTTGGCCAGTCCCGACAGCGCCTCGGCATCCGGAGTTCCGTCGGCCGACGCCGTGTTGCAGGCCGACAGCACCACCAGGTCGGCGTTCAATTTAAGCATGGCTACCTCGCTGGCGGTGAGCAGGCCGTCGTCCTGTTCCGTGCCGACGCTGGGCGGGGTCAGCACCAGGGCCGGTTCGGCCAGGCCCTCAAGTTGCCCAGCCACTAGGCCGTGAGTGGCGAAGGCCAGCACCCGGTATTTGTTCAGGGACGCGGTCTTGATGCGGCTTTCCGTCGCCCTCTCGCGCA
>JAZFTA010000042.1:0-3258 GCA_036446415.1 Rhodospirillales bacterium
CGGACGGCCGACGGATACCTCGTGGCGCGGCTTGAGCAGGTTATCGCCGCCCAACCCGCCGCCGACAAGGAAGGCTTCGCCGGGTTCAAAAGGGAGATCGCCGATTCACTGCGCAACGATATTGTGTCCCAGTTCGCCGCCGCCTTGCGCGAACGCTATCCGGTAAACGTGAATACCCGGGCCCTGGATCAAATCTACTAAGAGCCTATCCGATGAAAGCGTTTCCCGATTTTTCCGATTTCAAGGAAACCTACGCCAAGCGCCCGCAGGTGGTATGCGCATCCCTGGTTTCCGACCTGGAGACCCCGGTTTCGGCCATGCTCAAGCTTTCAGGCGACGGTTCCAACTGCTTTTTGCTGGAGTCCGTGGAGGGCGGCGCCATACGCGGCAGGTACTCGTTCATCGGACTCAACCCGGACCTTATCTGGCGCTGTTTCGGCGACAAGGCCGAGATCAACCGCCAGGCCCTTTTGGACGTCAACAAATTCGAGCCGTGCGAGGAGGGAACCATTGCCTCGCTTCGCGCCATCACCGCCCAGTCCCGTATCGACATTCCCGCCGATCTACCGCCGATGGCCGCCGGCCTTGTCGGATACATGGCCTACGATACGGTGCGTCTGGCCGAAAAGCTGCCCGACGCCAACCCCGACGTCTTGGGGACGCCCGACGGTATATTCCTGAGGCCCACGGTTATCGCCGTTTTCGACAATATCGAAGACAACGTATCGGTTATCACCCCGGTCTGGAACGATCAGGATATAAGCGCCGAAAAGGCCTATGAACTGGCCCTGGAGCGTATTGGCGAGGTGGTCAGGGGGCTCGACGGGCCGGTCCCCCACAATCCGCCCGTGAAAGACGCCGTGACGGCCGAGCCAACCTCGAACATGAGCCGCGATGACTTTCACTCAATGGTCAAGAGGGCCAAGGAATACATCATGGCCGGCGACATCTTCCAGGTGGTGTTGTCCCAACGCTTCCAGGTTCCCTTCAAACTGCCGGCCTTTTCGCTTTACAGGGCGCTCAGAAGGATCAATCCCTCGCCGTTCCTTTTTTACCTGAACTTCGGGGATTTCTCGGTGGTCGGCTCGAGCCCGGAAATCCTGGTCAGGGTCCGGGGCGGCAAGGTCACCATCCGGCCCATCGCCGGCACCCGTCGGCGCGGCGCAACCGCCGCCGAGGACGAGGAGCTTAAACGGGACCTGCTGGCCGATCCCAAGGAACTGGCCGAACACCTGATGCTGTTGGACCTGGGGCGCAACGACGTGGGCCGCGTCGCCAAGGTGAACACGGTGCATGTCACCGAACGGATGGCGGTCGAATTCTATTCCCACGTCATGCACATAGTTTCCAACGTCGAGGGCGATCTCGACCACGGCTATGACGCCATCGACGCCCTGCTCGCCGGGTTCCCGGCGGGCACGGTTTCGGGCGCCCCCAAGGTGCGGGCCATGGAGATAATCGACGAGTTGGAGCCCCAACGCCGCGGCGTTTACGCCGGTTGTATCGGATATTTCGGGGCCGACGGAGAGATGGATACCTGCATCGCGCTACGCACCGCCGTGGTCAAGGACGGCATTATGTACGTCCAGGCCGGCGGCGGCATAGTCGCCGACAGCGACCCGGAAGCCGAATACCAGGAAAGCCGCAACAAGGCGCTGGCCCTGATCCGGGCCGCCGAGGAAGCTCACCGCTTCGTCGGCGAATAAACGTTCATTGCTTCAGATCGCGCCGCCGAATTCGTAACCGGCGTCCTGTACGGCCTTGGCGATGGCGGCCTGATCGTCACAACCCTCGACGGTAACCTTGTCGTTCTCATGATCCACTTCCACGGTGGCGTCCGGAACCGCCGCCTTGATGGCGTTGGACACCGAATTGGCGCAGCCGCCGCAGGTCATTCCCTTCACACTATAGCTCGTTGCCATGTCAGTCCTCCTTTTAAAGAATATACCATTAAAATCCTTCCCGTGACTGGAATGTCAAGGTTTCCGGGCGCTCACTTGCGCGCCATCATCCAGTCCCATCATCCAGCTCCATCCGGTTCGGTTATCACGGCGCTCAGGGGGACCAGCTGGAACCCCCTGCCCTCGATTTCTGGCAGCCATTTGGAAAGGGCCTTGATGGTGCCATCTCGGGGGTGGCCGATGGCGATGGCCATCCCCTTTCGTCTGGCCAGGCGTTCGGTCTCGGCCAGGCGGGCCTTGACGGCGGTTTCCTCGTTTACGTTGTCGAGGAAAATGTTGCGCTCGGCGTATGGGACGCCCATGCGCCTGGCCAGATCGGCCCCCACCGTCTGGGGCGTGGTCCTGGAATCCAGGAACAAAAGGCCGCGGCGTTTGATTTCCGACATCACGACGGTCATTCCCGGCGAATCGGAAGTGAACCTGGATCCCATATGGTTGTTGACCCCGACATAGGTTGAGAACCTGGAAAACCCCCATTGCAGGCGCCGCCTTATTTCATCCTCGCCGGTCCCGGTAAGCAGCACGTTGGGACCGGCGTCAAGCTTGGCGTTGGAGGGCTCCATGGAAACGTGCAAAAGCAGTTCGTGGCCATGATCGCTGGCCGCCTTGGTCTGTTGGGCCAGGTTGGGGGCATAGGTCATGAACGACAGGGTCATGGGCCCCTTGAGGGATATGATTTCAGCGGACCGCCTGCGGTCCACCCCCATGTCGTCGATAACCAGGACGATCATCGGTTTTCCCGCGGTTGGCGGCGGCGAAACCGCGTTACGCCGCCATTGCGGTGTTTCCTTGGTCAATTTGGCTGTTTGTTGGGCGGCAACGGCGGGCGGTTTGGGCTCACTCGCCGTTTCCTGATCATCGATGAGCGGCGGTTCGAAAGTAGCGGCGATGGGGATGTATATCTCCTGGGGCAGGGCCTCCTCGTAGGGCCTCGCCTTGTCCTTGTCCGGTCCGTTGGCGTCGGGGAACAGCGGCGCGTCGGGGGCCGTAACCATGGCCGGCGGCGGGGCCTGGGTGCGGTACCAGGGTTGGGGTTTTTCCTGCCGGGACTCCGAATCGCCGTTTGCCGCCAGCTCCGTTTCCTGGCCGCCATTATCGCGAAACAGATATGCGGCCCCGTAACCGGCCAGGACGGCGGCCATGACGATACCCGCATACAACGCCTGACGGCGGGGATTGGGCCGGTAGCGGCCTTTATTGGAATTGTCCCCTGTGCCCATGTTCGCATAGTTTTCAATTGGTGAAACCGCTACCCAATACTATGTCATTTACTCATAAAAAAGGCAGCCCCTCGTAA
>JAZFTA010000043.1:0-4915 GCA_036446415.1 Rhodospirillales bacterium
GATGCTCTGCATGGATACCTCCTCCTTGGTCATCACGCCGCGGCTGATGAGCCGGCGGCCGATGGCCACATAAGGGTGGCCGTTTTTTCCGGCATAGCCCAGACGCACCGCCCGGCCGTCCTCCATCACCACCCGGCCCGAACCCTGGATATGGAGAAAGAAGGCGTCCACCGGATCGTCCACCCACATCAGCTCCAGCCCCCGGCCCGACAGCGCCCCCCTTTCGATCTCGGCGCGAGTGGCGAATGGAACCAGCCTTGCGGCATTAACCCGTCCGCTTACGCTTTGTCCCTTCCAACCGCTTTTAAAGCGGCCCAGGTCGGCGGTGACGAGATCGGAAGGCCTCGTATAGATGGGCGTCGTATAGGGTCCGCTCCGGCGCCATGAGCCTTTCAATGCGGCCTCGTAATAACCGGTGAAAAGGCCCTTGGCGTCTTCGTCGCCGGCGGCCCGGTAGGGCGTGAACCAGGTTTCGAAAAAGGTCATGGCAACCCTGTCGCCGCCTGCCGCCAGTTTTTCAGCCGCCTTGCAGGAGGGCCGCCAGTCCCCGGCCGCCACAAGACTGTCATGGGAAGGCTTCAATAGAGCCTTGCACGAACGCCTGAACGCTATCAGCGCGGCGCCGTGAGAGTCCTCGGCCCAGCCCGCGAGGTCGCGAAATGAGACCGCCGACAGTTTCAGTCCGGCGGCGGGCTTGATTATCGGCTGGGCGGCGGGCTGGGGAGGAGGCGAAGGGACCGGCTTCAAGGGAGCGCAGGCGGCCACCAAGGCCACAAGAGCCGCCCTCAACAGTCCCCTAATCAAGGCTGCGGGTGGCGACTAGCGTCCAATTGGGGTCGCGGCTTTTTGGATCCCTCGCATATGTCCAAAAATCGGTAACCTCGATTATAATATCGGGATCGCCGTTGACCACATCGCCGTTCTCGTCACGGGTGGCGTTGACCTGTTCACTTACCAATTTGACGGTTACGTGGGCCTGGGAATTCTCCATATAGGCTTCCACGACCTCGGCTTTTTTGATGCCGACCAGCGTATCCTCGAGGGTTTCGCCGGCCTGCTCGCGTTCGCGTATGGACTGGCTGAAATTGCTGTAAACTTCGTTGCTCAGCAGGGGTTTCAAGGCCTTCGTGTCGCCCGAGGAATAAGCGTTTAGGACCAACTCGAAAGCCATGCGGGCGCCCGAGACGAAATCCTCGGGATCGAAGCCGGGGTCCTCCGCCCTTATTTCAGCGAGGCCTCCGCTAAGCGGACTTTCGTCATCGTCGGCCTTAAATGAATCCTTGGTTGACGTTGATTGGTTGGGAAGCGGAATGACGTTTTCGGCGCTGCTTTCCTTTTCGGGCGTGGATGTGCGGTGAAGGAAATTATCGTCCGAGCCTTCGCGTCCATCACGCCGGCCAAGCACGCTACGCAGGCGCAGCACAAGGAACGCCGCTATCATGGCGAAAAAAATGATGTCTATGAATTGGAAACCATTATCCATAACAATAGCCCACGGACTCCTTGCCGGTTGGACCGCTATATGCTCCATGAGATAAACACGACTTAAGCGACATGGCAACGCTCACTAGCGCCGGGAGCCGGCAGGCGCTGGAGCGTTACGGGGCAATGGCGCGGTTCATTAGGTTAGAGATAAGCTACCTTTCATCCCGGAGCAAGTATGGCTGCCGTAATTTTGTTGCTTTTGATAGCGGTGCCGATAGTCGAAATCATGGTGCTGATCGACGTCGGGGAGGGTATCGGCCTATGGCCGACCATGGCGGCGGTAATTCTAACCGCCATGGTGGGATCGGCCCTGCTGCGCCATCAGGGGCTGTCGGTCATGGAAAGAGCCCGGCAAAGCCTGGAGCAGAACCGTTTCCCGGCGGACGAGGTTTTCGACGGTGTATGCGTTTTGGTTGCGGGAGCCATGCTTCTGATCCCCGGGTTTATAACCGACGTGGCCGGTTTGATGCTTTTTTTGCCTTTTCTGCGGACGGCTTTAAAACGGATCATCGGACGTAGGATCCTGGCCTCGGGACAATTCAGCACACCCCAGACAGGTCCCGCCGGCAGAGGGGATTTAACGGCAAACAGCGGAGTAATAATCGAAGGCGAGTATCACGAAGTGGCCTCCGAAAAAACCTTGCCATTGGATGATAAAAAAATCGATGACCATTAAAACTTGACTATTTGAGGTCTCCCCAACATAGAATTTAGCCGAAACTGTTGTTTTTTTCCCCCAATCCGTGATAGCCACTCCGTTCGAATATAAGAGAGGCATAGGGACATGAACAAGAAACCACAGAACGACAAAGCAAAGGTCGGAGATAAGACCGCTCAGGCGGCGGTCGCGGATTCCGGCGCATCCGACTCGCAGAAAATGGGTCCGGAGGCGCCCCAAACCGAGAATCCGATCACGATCCGCGCTCAGTACATAAAGGATTTTTCATTCGAGGCTCCTTCGGCGCCTGGCGTGCTTCTCGATATGCAGAAGACCCAGCCTGACATTTCCATCAATATCGATGTTAAGGTCGAATCGGCTGAAGAGTCCAAATTCGAAGTAATCCTACAAATTAAGGCCAAATGCATAGTGGGGGAAAAAGTAGGATTTATTTTGGAGCTTGTTTACGGCGGTCTGTTCGACATCAAGGTCCCGGCCGAGCATATGCAGGCGGTCCTTTTGATTGAATGCCCGCGCCTGTTGTTTCCCTTTGCCAGAAACGTACTGGCCAACGCTACCCGCGACGGCGGTTTCCCGCCCTTGATGCTGGACCCGGTGGACTTTGCCGGCATGTTCCGCAATCAAATGGAAGCCGCTCAAAAGAATGGCGGCGAGGCGCCTGATAAGCCGGCTCCGAAAGTCAACTAGCGGCGCCTAAACTTTTTTCTTCAGGTGTTCCATATAGGTGAATCCAGGGCTTTTATGAACTGACCGTGGGCCGCCTCCTCTTCCGCGGACGGGGCGTGGGGGCGCGGGGAGCGAGCGGTTCTTTGCCCGGTTTCCACGGAATCCCGCCGGGATGCTTTGGAAAGCTCAAGCCCGGGTTGACGGCCGCCAACCAGTTCCAAATAGACTTCGGCCAGCAGGCGGGCGTCCTTCAGGGCGCCATGCAAATCGCGTTCGCTTAAATCTATTTGGAAACGGCGGCACAGGGCGTCAAGGCTGGCTTGGGCGCCGGGAAACTTGCGCCGCGCCAGGCGGACGGTGTCCGTGGCCCGATCCATGTTTAGGGGTGGCCGATTCAGTCGCTTAAGTTCGGCGTTCAGGAAACCCATATCGAATTCCGCATTATGAATGATCAGTGGGGAATCGCCCAAAAACCCAAGAAAATCCTCGAAGATGCCGGCGAACACCGGATGGAGGGAAAGAAATTCCCTGGACAGTCCGTGCACCTGGAAAGCCTCGCTGGGAACGTCCCTCTCGGGATTAATATAAGTCTGATAGGTTCGCCCGGTGGCAACATGGTTAACAAGCTCTATGCAGCCGATTTCAACTATTCTGTCGTCGTCCTTGTAGTTCAGACCCGTTGTTTCCGTGTCGAGGACGATTTCACGCATGGATATTTTCCGGCGGGTTGGTTTCAGATTTAAGACATAATAAGCATGTCCTCCCGGCGGCCCAAGACAAAAGAGATGGTATTATAAATCCAAAAAAAACCAGGGCCATTTGGCGCCGCGCCAGTTTCTTGTTGTCTTGATTATTTCTCTTATTTTGCAGAGGCTGAACGCCCGGCCCAGCCCGGTTTGAACCACGAAGTCCGCGTGGCGGCGCTTCTCGGCGTCGGAGAGTTGGTTGGCGCATATCTGCTCAAACCGTTTAAGGGTCATGCCTGGACGGTCGAGAACCCTTTTTTCCTGAATAAACCTTGCGGCCGTGACCACGACTACCGCATCGCACTTCGTTTCGCCTCCGGTTTCAAACAGCAGGGGTATTTCAAGAACCGCCAGCGGGTGTTTTCTGAGCGCCGCGGAGCGCAGAAACTTCCATTCAATCCGGTGCACAAGAGGGTGGATGATGGCTTCCAGACGAGACAGGTCTTCCTTATTGGCGAATACCTGTTCGGCCAGGATTTTCCTTTCAACCGCGCCGCTTTCAACCGTGCCGGGAAAGGCTTTTTCAATTGCGCCTACCGCTTCGCCCCCTTTTGCCATCAGCGTGTGAACGGTTTTGTCGGCGTCGTGGACCGGAACCCTCAGCCGCCTGAATTCCGAAGCGGCAACCGTCTTGCCCATGCCGATGGAACCTGTGAGACCGAGAATAAACATTGCCTGGCCTAGTGGTAAGAATCCAACATATGGTATCCTATGGGTACCATATGTTGGATTCTTGCCACTAGCTTTCCAGCCCCTGCTCCATGAAATCACGCAACTCCGTGGTTACCTCCGGATCAACCCCGAACCAGGCGGCGAAGCCCGGCCGTCCCTGATGAAGCAGCATTCCCAGTCCGTCGACGACCGGATTCCCACTATCCGCCGCAGCCTTAAGAAGAGGCGTTTGAAGGGGAGTATAAACGATATCGTTGACCACAGCCTCTTGAGGAAGCCGGTCCAGGACTAGGTCCAAAGGCGGTTTTCCGGCCATTCCCAATGTGGTGGTGTTGACTAAAAGCGAAACGCCGTCAAGAACGTCATTTCTTTCCGGCCAGGGAAAAACCTTGATGGCCCCGCCGGCGTGTCCGGCCAAGTCCTCGGCGCGGGCTTGTGTCCGGTTGACAAGGCGCAGTTCTGGCGCGCCGGCGTCAATAAGCGCGGCGCATACCGCTCTCGCCGCGCCGCCAGCGCCTAGGATTAACGCCGGCCCGTGCTCGGGTTTCCAGGACGGCGCGTTGGCCTTGAGGTTTTCCATAAACCCGAAATTATCCGTGTTGCGGCCTTCCAATGATCCATCATCATGCACTATTACAGTATTAACGGCACCGATCCGCTTGGCGTT
>JAZFTA010000044.1:0-13336 GCA_036446415.1 Rhodospirillales bacterium
CGGTGGCGACGGCCACCCTGCTGGACCGGGCGATACGCAACGCCAAGGGACAAACCTCCAACCTTCTCATGATGATGAGAGGCGGACGGGAGTTTTACGTGGTCCTCCAGTAATTCTGGAATACAGGGGAAGTAGAGGTAATGGTGACGAACATCCCGGGGAAAACCAAAACCGCGCTGCGGGCCGCCAGGTTAAGCGCCGAGGCGGCGCCCTCCAATCCCTGGCTCGCTGTGCCCGAGGCGCCGGTTTCCGTGAAACCGGAGCCCGTGGCCGCGCCGCTGCAGCCGCCCGTCCCGGAGCCCGTGGCCGCGCCGGCCGAGCCGCCCGTCCCGGAACCCGTGGCCGCGCCGCTGCAGCCGCCCGTCCCGGAGCCCGTGGCCGGGCCGGCCGAGCCGCCCGTCCCGGAGCCCGTGGCCGCGCCGCTGCAGCCGCCCGTCCCGGAGCCCGTGGCCGGGCCGGTCGAGCCGCCCGTCCCGGAACCCGTGGCCGCGCCGCTGCAGCCGCCCGTCCCGGAACCCGTGGCCGCGCCGGCCGAGCCGCCCGTCCCGGAACCCGTGGCCGCGCCGGCCGAGCCGCCCGTCCCGGAGCCCGTGGCCGGGCCGGCCGAGCCGCCCGTCCCGGAACCCGTGGCCGGGCCGGCCGAGACGTCCGACACCAAGGCCAAGCCCTGGTGTGACGTTTTCGGCATTTCGCCATGGAGCGCGGGGCGCCGGCGCAAAGAAGAGCCCGACGCGGCGGAAAATCAAGAAAAGCGTTCCCATGGACTAAGAAGCGAGTAAACTATCAAGTAACCCCTTGAGTAACAAGTAAACTGCAACGAGTAACCGGAAAAGGTAGTTCAGGATATGGCAGAAATCGAGACGCCCCCCCCCTCTCAACCTCAGGGTCCCTCTCAACCCCAGGGTCCCTCACAGTCCCCGGCCCCTGCTAAACCCGAGGCCGAACATTCTCCCGCCGGCGTGACCGACGGGGGCGGGCAACTGTTGGTCGGTTTCGATCTTGGGACCTCCTGGTCCGCCGTCATGACCAACCGCGGCCACAAGGAGCTGGTCCGTTCGGTGGTCGGCTATCCCAGGGACATGATCGGCATAAAATTGCTGGGCAAACCCCATGTGGTTGGTAACGAGGCGTTCGACATGCGCTCGTACGTCGATCTTCGCTGCCCCCTAAATGGCGGGGTTCTCCAGGAATACGTCGAACGGGATCTGGAAGTGGCGCGTCACTTCGTCGGTCACGTCATAGACTCCCTCAACCCTCAGCCCGAGGACGAGGTTTGCGTGATCGCCGGGGTGCCGGCCCGGGCGTCGAATACCAACAAGGACCTATTGTTGCAGGTCTTCAGGGAGTTTGTCGACATCGCCCAGGTCATCTCGGAACCATTCCTGGTGGCCTACGGCCAAGGCACGTTGATAAATTGCATGGTCATCGACATCGGAGCCGGATCCGTCGACATCTGCGCCCTCAAGGGAGCCATGCCGGGGGTCAAATCCCAGATCACCGTGAACAAGGCCGGGAATTTCGTCGACGAACAGCTCGAGGCCGCCATCACCGAGGTTTATCCCGACGTTCAGATGAACACCTACATAGCCCGCGCCCTCAAGGAGGGGAACGGGTTCCTGGGAACGCCTGAAAAGCAGATCACGGTCAATCTCAGGGCCAACGGCAAGCCCGTCTCCTATGACGTTACCGATATCGTCCGCAGCGCCTGCGAGACGCTGATGCCGGGCATTATCGAAGGCGTCGAGTCGCTCATTCAGACCTGCCCGCCAGAGGGCCAGGAGGACATGCTGAAGAACATCTTCGTCGCCGGTGGCGGGTCGCGGATCAAGGGGATCGACAGATACATTGCCGATAAATTGAAGGACTATGGGGAGGTATCGGTAACCTGCGTCGGCGACCCCATCTACGGCCTAAGCGTGGGCGCGCTAAAGTTAGCCCAGGAGCTACCGCCGAGTAACTGGGAACAATTGGGGAGCATGACCGACTATTGATCGGTCCAAAGACGGTCAAACCGGGTTACCATGACGATCGACCCTGGGCATTCTTCCTACTTAGCGCAATCTTTTAGCGCATAAGACAATTGGCCGTCGCGGCGTATGGACGCGCCCGGTGAAGGTGCGGCCCTATTAAGGCGCGAACGCCGTGACAACGTTTGGAGAGATACAGTTTTGCTGAAGCTGGCCTTTTACCTGATTACCGGAGCGGCGATCATTATCTTTGCGTCGCAGAACCTGGAAATCGTCCGGGTGTACCTCATCGCCGGCAGTCCGGTCGAGGTGCCGTTGATCGTGGTTGTCGGGATTTCCTTCCTGGCCGGGTTCGTTTTCGCCATCCTGTCGGTCATCAGGAAGGTGGTGCGCGGCGGCGGCAAGCGGACGGGAACCTCGACGATGGACTCCCGGCGCGGCATGTGACGAGCGGAACGGAGCGGGAAAATGTTGCAGTTTTTGGTAGGAGTGGCGTGCGGCGTGTGGGGATACAAACTGTTCCTGGAATTCCGCGCCAGGCATAGCGGTGGAACCAGGCGCTAACACTTCAAGGATAGAAGAAAACGGCCAATGAGATACGAAAAATGAGATACGAAAAGTGCATAAGGTGTTCACGGTCCATCGGCTGGATCGGCTTGGTCACGAACACCGTCCTGATGTTCATGAAGGCTTTCGTCGGACTGGTCGCCGGATCGCAGGCGATGGTCGCCGACGCCATGTACTCGGCCAAGGACGTGGTCGGTTCGCTGTTGGCCATCGTCGGCATGACGGTGTCGGAAAAGGCCCTGGACCGCGAGCATCCCTATGGCCACGGCAAGATCGAGTTCATCCTGTCCCTGTTCGTCAGCGTCTTTTTCATGATGGTCGCCGGCTACCTGCTGGTCCACGCCGCCAGCACCCTGCTTGATAACGAGGCCCACAAGGCGCCCCATCTGATCGCCCTGTGGGCGGCCCTGATCGCTGTCGTGATCAACGTGATAATGTATTTCTATTCCAGGTGCGTGGCCATCGAGACCAACAGCCCCCTGGTGCGAACGCTGGCCCAGCATCACCACGGCGACGCCACCGCATCGGGGGCCGTGGCCGCCGGCATTATCGGGGCGCATTACCTGAACATGCCGTGGATCGATACGGCGGTGGCGATACTGGAAACCGCCCACCTGATCTACCTGGGCGGCAAGGTGTTCCGGGAATCGGCCCAGGGCCTGCTCGACCGCTCCATCGGAAGTTCGACCCGCGACCAGATTGCGGCCTTGGCCGAAGAGGTCGAGGGCGTCGAGGAGGTGAAGTTCCTGCGCACCCGCAACGTCGGACAGAGCATCTTCACCGAGATCGCCATCGGCGTCGATTCCATGATCCCGATCACCGACGCCCACCTGATCAGCGAAGCGGTAAAGGAAAATATCGTCCACAACATTCCGCGCATCGGGTCGATCCAGGTCAGCGCCGAGGCCCGCAGCGCCGACGTCGTGGAACTGGAAAAGTTCCGTACCGAATGGGAGCGGGCCAATCTGGAAGAGCACGTGGAATACGAGGTTTGAGAAGGTGAACGCAGGAGTAACCATTTTTGTCTTTTTCGTCGTCTTCGCGGTGATTTACCGCGGCACGGTGGACCGGCGCGTCGCCGTGCTGTCGGGCGCCGCCGTCATTCTTGCGTACGGCTTGGCGGCGGGCTTCTTTTCATTGGGTATGGCTCTCGATTCCATCTACTTCGAGACTCTGGCCCTGATCTTCGGCATGTCGGCCATATCCGCCATCCTGGCCCGATCCGGCCTGTTCTTGTTGATCGCCACCCGCACCGCCGCCCATTCCAAGGGCAACGGCTGGTGGCTGCTGGTCATTTTCTCCCTGGTGACCTACGGCTTGTCGCTGCTGATCAACAACCTGGCGACCATGGTCGTCATTCTGCCGGTGACACTGACGGTATGTAAGCAGATGGAAATCAACCCGGTGCCCCTGCTCATTGCCGAAATCATCGCTTCGAACCTGGGTGGCGCCTCGACCATGGTCGGCGATTTCCCCAACATGATCATTTCGTCGGCCGGACAATTGCATTTCCTGGATTTCATCGGCGGCATGATGGTCCCCTGCCTGGTCCTGCTGGCCGTGACGCTCGGCTATTTCCAATGGCGCCGCGCCGAGTTCGACGGCGCCGCGGAGACCGGCCCCGCCGGGTCGGGCGATCCTTCCGGCTTCCTCGATCCGGCCACCGACCCGCGCCTGATCAAGATCGGGCTGTCGATCCTGGGCGTGGTTCTGGTCGGCTTTCTGTTCTCCGACGTGACCGGCCTGCGGCCGGGCTGGATCGCCCTCACCGCCGGGGTGGTGGCGATTATCCTGGCCGGCGGGGACGAAGGGAATGACTGGTTCACCGCCTGCGGCGGACAGGACATCCTGTTCTTCGCCGGCCTTTTCGTGATGGTCGGAGGATTGGTCGCCGCCGACGCCCTGGACGGCATCCTGTGGCTGATCGACTGGGTGAGCGACGGCCGCGACCTTCCGATGATGCTGGCCCTCATGTGGATCGCCGCCTTTGTGACGATTTTCCTCAATGCCGGGGCGGCCACCGCCTTCTTCGTGCCGATCGCTTCGGGCATCGACGCCAGCCTCGCCGATCCCACCGTTTGGTGGGCGCTGTCGCTGGGGGTGCTGGCGGGGTCCTCGGCGGCCTTGACCGGGGCCACCGCCGGGCCCGTCGCCGCCTCCCATCTGGACCGTTTCGTCGAGGCCAATCCCGAGATGCAGGCCTTCATGCCGTCGGGGACGCGGCTCGATTTCAAGGGCTACCTGCGCTGGGGGCTGCCGATCATGGGATTGTTCCTGGTTGTTTCCAGTTTTTACATCATAGTTGTGGCCCGCTAAGGCAAGGCGTCATGGAAAGAATAGGCAAACCAACAAGAAGACTCCCGCGGAACACGATCTTGTTCTGCGAGAAGCCGTGGCAGATTCCGGCGATGAGCCTGGCGGTCCTGGTTGTGCTGACCTTCGCCTGGGGGATCTATATCGTCGGCACATATCCGGGCGACGACTATTTCGACGACGTCTACGACCTGTCCGTGCCCGGGTTCCTGTTCCGCGACATCGCCGGCGCCGGCGCCCCGCAAATTTCAGAGGCGGTGGCGCCGGGCGTCGTCGGCATCGGCGCAACCGGGGTAAACATGCCGATGTCCGCCTCCGGCGCCATCGTCAGTTCCAACGGCCATGTGCTGACCGCCCTCCATCCGTTGCAAGGCAAGCACGAGGCCTCGGTCCGGGTGAGAACGCCGTCCGGCATCCAGCTGTACCGCGCCGAAGTCGTGAAGTCCCTTCCGGAACATGATCTGGTGCTGCTCAAGATACTGACGGCGAAACGCTTCCTGTACTTCACGTTCGCCGACACTTCCTGGCTGCAGTCCGGCAACAGGGTTATTGGAATCGGCAATGGGACGTCCGGCAACATCGTCTTCAAGGAGGGAAGCATCCTCTCCACCAACATGGCGCTTAGCGTCGGCGGCATGCAAATGTCCCGTCTTTTCGGCACCGACGCCGTTTACTCTTGGGAGCAGAACGGCGGCCCGCTGGTCAACGGGCGTGGCGAAATCGTCGGCATCAACCTGTCCATCAGGGGCGCATCGGGGGCGGTGGAGGGATACGCCGTCCCGGCCCACGTGATAATCGCCCATTTCGGGGACGTGGTCGATATCAAGGTCGCCGGGGCCGGCGGCGGCGAGAATGATGGCGGAAAAGAGCACGGCCATGCCGTTTCCGTCCCGGTGGTGGGAACGGCGCCGCCCCGCGCGGCGCCGGGCGTGGAAACCGGGGCCGGCGGTTCGGCGGCCTGGTGGGCCATGGCGCGGCGGCAGGTGGCCCAGGAAAATTCCGCCTTGGGCGTAAACGTGGCGGCCCCGAACAGTCCGCCGGTTTCGGCGGGCGCCCCAGGCGCCCCAGGCGCCGCGGGAGGCGTGGGGAGCGCCCCGGCGTTGTTCGACAGGGAGCACCTGGGAGGGGTCCGCATCGGCGGCTTTTCGGTCGGGGACATCCTCAGCCTGGCCCTGCTGGCGGTGGCCGTGGGGGTCATCAGCGGCATGATGACCATGGGCGGAGGCGTCCTGCAAGTGGCGGGCATGATGGTCTTTTTCGGTTACGGAATGCATCTCATCCGTCCGGTCGCCTACCTGACCAACCTGTTCGTCTTCGGCGCCGCGGCGCTACGCAACGACCGCTCGGGCTTGGTCATGTGGGAGACGGTGAGGTCGCTTGCCCCGTGGGCCATGGTCGGGGTGGTGGTCGGCTATTTCATCGGTAACACCCTCGGCGACGAGGCGATCGCCTTCCTGTTGGGCGTGTTCGCCTTGCTGATGACCGCCAAGGGGCTTCACGAGATATTCTTCGACGCCCCCGAGGAGATTCTGTTGAAGGCCGGCGGCGGCGGCGGCGAAACGTCCACGGCTGCCGACGATATCCTCGATGACGAACTCGGCCTCAAGGACGCCCCCGGTTCCGGGCCGATGCAGGAAATGGTGGAGCGCCAGACAAGGGGCGCCTTCCTGGGCCTGCCGTCGGGACTGATCAGCGGCATCCTGGGGATAAGCGGCGGCGTGGTGGCGGTGCCCACCCAACGGTTCTTCAGCGGCGTTTCCATGCAGAACGCCATCGCCAACAGCTCGGTCATCGTCTTCTGGGCCTCGCTGGCCGGTACCTTGACGGCCTTCATGCACGGCATTCCCGCCGGCCTGATCGACTGGCAGGCGCCGCTTACCTTGGCGGCGATAATGATACCCGGGGCGTTCGCCGGCGGGGTCGTCGGCGCCAAGCTGATGAAGGTGCTTCCGGTGATCGCCCTGAAGTGGTTCTACACGGTCATCATGGCGGTAATCGCCATCAAGATGTTGTTTTTGGGTTAGCGGAGAGATTGGAAACAGAGGCCCATGAAATCGAATTTTTTACTTGCCGGAAGCGTCCTTGCCCTGATCGGGGGGGCGGTGCTTTACGGCTTTTTCAGCGACGGATTCGGAGGCCGGGCCGCCTCGCCCACCTTGACCGTCGGGCCCGCCGCCGGTGTGATGGCGGCTCCGGCGCCCGGACAGGCGGTCATGGTCCCGGTGGCGCAGACCATCGACAACCCGGACAATGCCGACACCCCGCCCAATTACCTGCCCGTCGACATCCAGCTCTCCGAAGCCCACTGGCAGGGCATGGACGTTCGCATCCTGGACAGCGAACTGAGGCGCAAACTGAAGTACCCACAGGGGCTTCTGGGCGTGCTGATCGACGAGACCACCCTGAACGCGGCCAAGGCCGGTTTCCTGGCCGGGGACATCATCATCAGCGTGAACCAGGTCCGGGTCATCAACCTGGAGGAATTCCAGCGGAGCTCGCGGATGGTAAGGGGGCTAAACAAAGCCCCCCTCGCCGTGCTGCGCAAGAGCGGCGGCAAGGAGAACGGCCGCTACACCATGAACCGCCTCACTTTGGTCTTGCGGGGCGATCCCGACCTGGGCTTTGCCCAGGTCGAGGCGGCGCCGATGATCCTTCCCGGCGACGGACGTCCCCATACGTACCGGGGCGCCTGCACCAGTTGCCATACCGTCGGCGTCGGATTCGAGCTGACTCCCGACCCCGACCTGATCACCTTGCCGCCGCCGCCGCTTTCCCACGCCACCGTGGTCAAGGGGGTGAACCCGCACCGCGCCAGGGGCCCTTGTGAAGCATGCCATGTGATAAAACGGTAATTTAAAAAGGATACACGACAATGAATTTCGAGAAGGAACGCATCACCGCCAATGTGGAACTGTACGCCCAGTACAGCGCCATCATTGTCAAGCGGCTCACCAGCAACCTGATTTCCGGGTTCCAGTCCCTGCTGACCATCGACGATAAAACCCGCAACGCCTACTTCCGCGACAAGGGCATCGCCCACGCCAGGTCCGGGCGCTACGAACGGGCCGTTTCGATGCTCGAATCCCTGCTCGAGGCCAAACCGCTCGACCCCGAGGTCATGCTCTATCTCGGCCTGTCCTACATAAAGACGGGACACAAGCCGGAAGGCCTGTCGCTTCTCGAGGAAGCGCATAAAGCCGACAAGGACAACGCCAAGATCGCCACCGTTCTCGGCATCTCATATGTCCAGGCGGAAGAGTACAAGAAGGCCCTCCCCCTGCTCAGGAAGGGGATCAAGGCAAACCCCGAGAGCTTCAATCTGAGATATCGGCTCGGCGTCGCGCTGGACAATATCGGCGAACACGACAAGGCAATCGAGTCCTTCCTGGAAGCCGTGGAATTGCGGCCCGAAGAGGCCAAGGTCCACCGTTCGATCGGCTTCGCCTTCGAGCAGAAGGCCGACCACGAATCCGCCCTCGCCTACTTCAAGCGGGCCAACGAGTTGGAAGATAGTTAGGGTGGCGGGCAGGGGAGGCGCCGCCTCCCGAAAAGCCCTCGCCAAGTGAACCAAGAGTGATGAAAGATGTCTAGTATATTCGACAGAATCAAAGATCCGGTGGAAGCGGACAAGCAGCGCCTGCGGCGCTCGGAGGTCTTGCTCACCCAGCTTTACCGGAATGAAATCCGTCCGAGGTTCCGGGTCCCCGATATGCGCGGCGTGAAGATAATGGCGTACTTTTCCGTGCTTGCTTTCGTCATCTTCACGGGAACGCTGTTCTACAAGTTCAATGCCTTCATCATGCTCCGCGAGGACGCCATGTCCAAGGCGGGCAATTTGGAATCGGCCATCCAGCGGCGAAGCAATCTGTTCTCCAACCTGATCAATCTGACCCTGAACCATGCGTCGCTGGAACATTCGGTGTTCACCAGCACGGCGCGGATGCGCACCGAGATCATCAAAAAAAGCGATCTGTCCCCAGCCGCCATAGAGAAACTTCTGGCCAAGACCGGAACCGGCGGCAAGGGCGGCGGGGTGCTGCCGACGGATTGGAATAAGGCCCTGGAGGCGCTTCAAGGCGCCACCGCGGCGGCGTCTTTGGGACAACTGCTGGCGATCGTCGAACAGTACCCCAACATCCAGTCCTCGGATACCTACCAGCAGGCGATGGCGTCGCTGGTCGATATGGAGGACCTGATCGCGACGCGGCGCATCGAATACAACACGTCGCTGCGCGAATACAATACGCAGATTTCCAAGTTCCCATGGAAAATCCTGGCCGAATGGACCAACTTCCAGCGCTTCGAGTACTACTCGACCGACAGCTCCGGGACAGCCGGACCTCTTATTACCAAAGATATCTATAAACAACTGTTTCCGTTGAATGAGGATGGAGGGGTCAAGGAATGATCTGGATGGCGATCATAAGGGCCGGCACGATGCTGTCCGTGGCCACGGCGATAATGCATTTATACGACCATCGCCACCGCGATATAAAACCCAACCGCATCTACACCAGCCACGATGTGGCGCGCTTCCTCGGGGTGAACCGAAGCACCGTGGTCTCAATCCTCAAACTAAAGGAAATGCAGGGAAAGATGGTGCGGGGGAACTACCGCATCTCCGGTCAAAGCATTATTGAGT
This sequence comes from Rhodospirillales bacterium, assembly GCA_036446415.1. Taxonomy (GTDB): domain Bacteria; phylum Pseudomonadota; class Alphaproteobacteria; order Rhodospirillales; family 2-02-FULL-58-16; genus JAZFTA01. The sequence goes on from JAZFTA010000044.1 coordinate 9,490, forward strand.
ATCTAAAAAAATGAAGTTCGAACAGTGCAAGCTCTGTCGCGATGAGGTCATCTGGTGGGCGATTTTCGTCAACATAGCCCAGACGGCGTTCAAGGGCATGCTCGGCGTGATGACCGGAAGCGCGGCGCTGATGGCCGATTCCCTCCACTCCGGCGCCGACGTGGTGGCCTCCACCGTGACCATGGCCAGCGTGAAGATTTCCAGGCGGCAGTCCAGTGAAGACTATCCCTTCGGATTCGGCAACATCCAGTTCATCTCGTCCTCCATCGTCGGCATTATCCTGATCTTCGGCGCCCTTTTCCTGATGTACGAATCGGTCGTCAAGATCGTGACCGACGACATTTCGGCGCCGAGCATGATCGCCGTGCTGGGGGCCGGCGTCTCTATCGTCGTCAACGAGCTCATGTACCGCTATCAGAATTGCGTCGGAAAGGAAAACAACAGCCCGGCGATCATCGCCAACGCCTGGGACAACCGGTCCGACGCCCTGTCTTCGCTGGGGGTGCTGGTGGGCATCACCATCGCGGTGTTCGGGTTCCCCATCGCCGACACCCTGGCGGCGGTCGTCGTCGCCCTCATGGTCGCCAAGATCGGCGTCGAGTTGAATGTCGATGCGATCAACGGGCTAATGGACACTTCGGTCGATATGGACATCCTGGTCGACGTATACAACATCGTCGAGCAAACACCGCATGTAAAGGAGGTACAGTACCTTCGCGGCCGAAACGTCGGCGAGGACATGCATCTGGACATCTGCCTTTGCGTCGACGGCGGCCTCAAGATCTATGAGTGCGACTTCATCGTTGATGCGTTGGAGGAGCGGATTTTCGAGGAAATCAAACATGTGCGGGACGTTCAGGTGACCGTGATCCCGGTCAAGGAAGGGGCCAGGATACGCAAGAGCGCCAAGCGAAAGCAGGCCCGCAAACGGCGCAACAAACGGGAAAACCTGTCCCAAGTTGAGATGAAAAAGGGCGCGGCATGAAGGCGGAACACTGGATCGTGAGCGCCGGCATGGTCTTTAGCTTCGGCGTGATCGGGGCGGCGATGGTGCCCGGCTTCTTCGAAGACGGCGCCATACCCACCCAGGCCGTCGCCACGGCGCCCGGGAACCCGGATGCCCGCCTTGCCGTCCAGGGGGCCATCCAGGGGGCCGCCCAGGCGCCGGAGGCGAATGCCATGATTCCCGGCCTGGTTCCATTTTCGCGGGCCACCAGCGAACGGTTCCAGGGCAAGGTGGTGCGCATGGTCAGTTGGGGGAACGACACCGGATGGGGGCAGATTCACATCTGGGTCGACAACGGGTCCGGCCCGTCGCGGGAGGTTTCCGTGGCCCCCGACTGGTATCTCAAGCACCTGGGTTGCCGGATCGAGGAAAATTCCCGGGTCCGGGGGGTGGCGTTCAAGTTCGGCAAGGCCCGCCCCGATGCGGAACTGTACGCGAAAGGCATCACCGTCGACGGAAAATCATGCCGTCTCAGGAACGACGAGGGGTTTGCGCTCTGGTCAAACCGGTTGCGCTGACTTTTGGGAGTGGATCACATGGCTCCTTTCAAGCGGTTCAGAAGCTTGTTCGGTGGCAAGGGCGTCGTTGTCCTGCTGGCGGCGCTGCTGCTGGCCGGCTTGGCGTGGGAGGCGCTGGGCGGATGGGATGATTTAAGGGGGCCGTCCAAGCTGTTCGTCCGCACCGTAGAGGGGCTGACCCTGGGCAAGTTCCCCGATCCCGTCGAATCTGGGGTCATCGAGACGGTTAAAATGACATTGATTCCCGAGAAACGGTACCGCCTGATGACCATTCGCCATATTCCCCGTATCAATATAGGCGCCGCCCAACCCCACCCCTATGTGGGCGCCTGCACCCAATGCCATCTGTACCGGGGGGGGGCGGGGCCGGGCAGCCAGCCCAAGACCCCGGTCGGAGCCGCCCTGGAGAGCCTGTCCAGAATCAAGAAACTGGGGCCGCCGTTGCGTCCCAACACCCAAATGCTGCATCCGCCCGCCGGACGGTGCATCAAGTGTCACAACATTGTGGTAAAGGTGCCGGTGGAGCAAAAGAAAGGCGGTCCCCTATGGGTTATGTAGACCGCGGATCCCGCGGCTTGGCGGCCCCGCCATGGGAGAGGGAATATCCAGCCGTGTCCCGTTTCGGGTTCTCCCCAAGCTGAATGCTTGCTTTTTGAAGGAATAGCTGGTCAAAATTATGTAAATCAGCGATTCTGTTTAAGAAACTTGGACTCCCAACGGTACAACGGATATCAGGATGAAAAAATTCCTTCTAGATACTCGATTTCAGCTGGCCGTAGCCGCCCCCTCCGCCGTCTGGATATTATTTTGGGTCATATACATTTCCGCACTCGTTGGGTGGGAGAACCTGTTCGCTCTCCTGCCTCATGAAACGGTGATCATCATCATCGGCGTAACGATGCCGGTTTTTATTCTTGCGGTTTTTTTCTTTATTTCCGGAACGACCCCGGATGGAGACATGGCCTCCAATGAAATGCGCCGCCACAGCGCCCAGATTATCGAAGCGATACGGGAAAGCTGGCCTTTCAGCACCGGCGACATTGAAACCCTCAAGGCGATCCCCAGGGACATGACGAACGCCATCGAGGCCCAGCACGGCGGAATCAAAGACATCACCGACAAACTCAACGAGGTTCTCCGCAACGAAGTCGGGACAACGGGCAATATCGACTTTGGGGACATCAGACAGCAGACCGCCCTCATGGGGTTGATCACCTTGGTGCTGAACGACATCAACGTCTCCGTCACCCGGTTGTTGGTTCGCCTGATGGAAGAAGAGGGACGATCCAAGGAAGAAATCATGGAATTAATCTACGGCCTGATCAATGCCTATTCGGCGGGGGACAGGGACGTCTTTCTTTACGTCCTCAATCACCAGTTGGCCAACAGCCCCGAACGGATAGGTTCCTTGCAATCGCTCTCCGGCAAATCCTCCGAGGTTTCCCGCGACCTTTCCAGGGTCCAGAGAGAAGCGAAGGAGATCATCTCGCTGATTGGGCGGGTTGGCGAAGACGACATCGTCGGAATTACCTTTGATGGCGGCGCGTTGATGGCGTTGAACGATGTGCTGGAGCCCCATTTCAACTTGGACGGAACCGCCAAGGCATCAGTTACCGCCTAGTGTACAGGTGAACCGACACCCTGAGGATTCTGCGGAAAGTTGTGATTTTTAAGCTCATTCGCCATTTCTCGTTCGCCGCCGCGGCCGTCCTTGTCGTCGCTTCCCTTATCCTGGCGGGGATGTCATGGGGCGACACCATGGGCATGTTCGAACTGTACACGGACATCGGCACCATGGTGGCCTGGATGCAGGTGAGCACCACCAACCTAACGATTCTCCTGCTGCTCGTCATCGGGCTGCTGTTCGCCGCGCTGTTCCTGGCCGTCCGCCGCGCCGAGGGCTTCATCGAAGATCAATTCGCCGACCTTCAGGCCACCGAAAAAAACATCAAGAGACAGATGATCGCCCATGCTCACCGGCAGACCGCGCCCATAGGCGAGGAGACCGAGCAGGCCCTGCGTGAGAGCCAGGAGCTGCTCGAGAGCGTCAGCAGAAGCCAATCCCAGTCCATCGGTGACGATCCCAGTGCCCTGTTCGATGCCCTGCTCCACGATGTGCTCCGGTTTACCCAAAGCGAATACGCCTTCATCGGCGAGGCGGTGACGGACCGGGACGGCGCCTCTTGCCTTCAGGTCCTGGCCGTTCTCAACATCGCCGGCAACGACGAGACCCGGCGCCTGGAACAACACATCCCCCCCAGGTCCCGCTTTCAGGCATTCGCCGACCCCGACGAGGCGCCGATTATCGTCAACGATCTGGCCA
>JAZFTA010000045.1:0-8024 GCA_036446415.1 Rhodospirillales bacterium
TGAACAAGGTTTCTACTTCTATTTCTTCTTTTTCTTCTTCTTCTTGACCTTCATGCCCTTAAGGGCCTCCTGGTTATAGACCGTGCCGTTCATCTTCTGGATGGTGCGGATGTCGGACCAGTGGTCCTTGAAGCTGATCGAAATGAAGCGGTCCGATTTCTTGCCGAACTCCTTATCAAGCGCCGTGCCCTTCCAGTCGAAGGAAAGGAAGGCGTAGGTTACCTGGCGTTGAAGGTCGGGGCTCAGGTTGTGGGCAAAACCGTAAGAGGTGGTCGGGAACAGCTTGGATTCCCAGATGATGCGGAGGTCGTCCCTGTTGACCACGCCCTTGTCGACCATCCTATCCAGCACACTGGAAGCGATCGGAGCGGCGTCGTAGTCCTTGTTGGCGACGCCCATGATCGAGTTGTCGTGCTTGCCCGAATACTTGACCTCGTAATCCACGTCGGGCTCGACGCCCAGCGACTTGAACAGGGCTCTCGGCGCCTGGTTGCCGGAGTTGGACGACGGCGTGACGTGGGCCACGTTGCGGCCCTTGAGGTCGGACATCTTCATGATGTCGGAGTCCTTGTGGGTGATCAGCTGCAGCTTGTAGCCGAACCTGCCGTCGTCCTTGCCCATGATGGCGATCGGAACGTAGCCCGCCAGGTTGACGCCGAACACGGTCGGCCCGGTCGAGATGCCGGCCACGTGCAGGCGGCCCGAACGCATGGCCTCGACCTGGGCGGCGTAGGACTCGGCGCCGTACCACTTGACCTTCTTGCCGGTGGCCTTGGCCAGATAATCCATGAACTCGGTGAACACGTTTTCGTACACGGAAGGATCCTCGACCGGGGTGTACGAGAAAATCAGGGTGTCGGGATCAAGCCACTTGCTGGAATCGGTCGGGGTATCGGCGACCAGGTCGCCGTCATCGTCGCAGAACCGGGTGTCGAGGTCGCCGCGGTTCTTGCATTCGGCCGATGCCGGTCCGACGCTAAGGCCCATAAACGCCAACGCGGTCAGACCCGCGGCTCCATACAGGAACGACCGGCGAAATAATGCTGTTTCAATCATGTTATCCTCCCAAGGGACATCATTACGAATAAGGCAGGGAACGGATACAGGTCCCATCCCCACGGTTTTACACTGCGCGGAGGAGGTCCGGTTTCGTTGAACCGGCGCCGTCCGCGCGATGACTGAAAGACAGTCTATCCCAATCGGGCCGGCGGGGTAAGCGATTTGTTAAATCACATGTAGCGATGAATCCCGGGGCGCATCAAATGTGGTGCTTCATCATAAGGAATGATTGGGCGGCGGCTTTTGGCTTTTGGTTATGCTTTCGATGGCCGTTACGGTGCCGGTAGCGGCGTCCTGGGTATCACCGGTCTCGTCATCTTCGAAGAACCGCACATTCCCGGTTAAATGCGTTTTCTAGCCGTTCGGCTGCTATTTATCACATTATAATACTACTCTAATCGCATTATCATGCATTTTGGCTGACCCAGGCCATTAGGTTCTAAGTACGCCGCCGCAGGATTTTTCGACGGCCGCCTCGATCCTGGCCGAAACGGCGTCGATCTCGGCGTCGGTCATGGTCCTGTCCACCGGCTGCATGGTGACGCTGATGGCCAGCGATTTTTTGCCTTCGCCGAGTTCCGGGCCGGTGAACACATCGAACACCGAGACATCCTCTATCAACGCCTTGTCGGCGCCCCTGGCCGCCCGCACCACGTCTTGGGCGGCCACCGAGGCATCGACCACGAAGGCGAAGTCGCGGGCCACGGGGTGGAACGAGGGCAGATCCAGGTGGGGCCGCGCCGCGCTCTTTTTGGCCTTGGGTGCGGGCAGGCGGCCGATGTATATCTCGAAACCGGCGATCGGTCCTAAAACGTCCATTTCACCCAGCACCCGGGGATGGATTTCGCCGAACCAGGCGAGCACGTTCCTGGGCCCCAGGCTGAACCCGCCCGAACGGCCCGGGTGATAGTACGATGGCGCGTCCCCGGTAATTTGAAGTTTTCCGGTGGCCAGGCCCAGGCTTTCAAGGACCGCCAGGACGTCGCCCTTGGCGTCGAAGGCGTCGGCCGGGCGCACCGCGGCCGCCCAGTGGCGCGGCCCGGTGGACCCGGAGCGCACGCCGGCGGCGGCCGTTTCCTGGTCGTCAGGCCCGTCGCCCGAATACTGGGGGCCGACCTCGAACAAATCGGCGCCGGCGACGCCGCGGTCCGAGTTGCGCCCGCAAGCCTCTATCAGGTTGGGCAGGATAGACGGGCGCATGACGTCCAGTTCGGAACTGATGGGGTTGACCAGGCGCAGGCTATCGGCGACGCCGCCGAACAGGGCGGCATGACCGGACGACATGAAGGAAAGGCTGACCGCCTCGACCATGGAGCGCCCGGCGAGAGTACGCCGCGCCGTGGCGGGGCGGCGCTGCAGAGGAGTCAGCGAGGGATGGGGCAGGGCCGATGGGCGCTCAAGTGCGACCGCCGGTATTTTGTCGTAGCCGTTGATCCTGACCACCTCTTCCACCAGGTCGGCCTCGCCGACTATGTCGTTGCGCCACGAGGGAACTGAAACCGTCATCTCCTCGCCGCCCCCCGATACGGCAAAACCCAGGTCCTCCAGTATCCGTTTCTGCGTTTCCTCGCCGACCTCGACGCCGCCCAGCGCCCCGGCCCGCGAGGCCCTGAGTCCGATGGTGCGGAACCATTCGGGTTCGGCCCCGGCGACCACCAGGTTTGAAGGTTCGCCGCCGCAAATATCGACGATAATGCGGGTCGCCACTTCCATGCCGCCCTCCAGGAAGGCCGGGTCGATGCCGCGCTCGAAACGGAAACGGGCGTCCGACATGAGGTTCAGCTTGCGCCCGGTGGCCGCCGTGCGCACCGGATCGAAAAGGGCCGATTCGACGAACACATTGACGGTGTCGGCCGAACAGCCGGTCCGCTCCCCGCCCATGAGGCCGCCCAGGGCTTGCGATCCCTTGTCGTCGGCGATCACCGTCATTTCCCCGTCCAGCTCGTATTCCCTGCCGTCCAGGGCGGCCAGCAGTTCCTTGGGCCGGGCCAAACGGAGGTGAAGAGAGCCGTTGACCTTGCCGGCGTCGAAGACGTGCAGCGGGCGGTTGAGACCGATGGTCATGTAATTGGTTATATCGACCAGGGCCGAAATGGGGCGCAGGCCGACAGCCAGCAGTTTATCCCTCAGCCACTTGGGGCTTTGTGTGTTGTTGACGCCCCTTATGTAGCGCCCGACGAAGTAGGGGCAGGCCTCGAAGGCCGGGGCGTCGAAATCCAGGCTGACCTTGATCGGGCTTTCGAAGGTCCCCTTGACCGGCGAGGCATCCAGGTCCTTCAGCCTCCCCAGCCCGGCCGCCGACAGGTCGCGGGCCACGCCGCGCACCCCCAGACAGTCGCCCCGGTTGGGGGTGATGGCGATATCGATGACCGCGTCGTCAAGGCCCATGACGGCGGCCGCCGGCTGGCCGGGCAAGGTGTCCTCGGGCAGCTCGACGACGCCTTCGTGTTCGTCGGACAGGCCCAGTTCACGTTCCGACAAAAGCATGCCGTTGCTGGTCACGCCGCGGATCTTGATCTTTTTAAGCTTTAAATCGATGCCCGGGATATAGGCCCCGACGCCGGCGAACACCCCGACCATGCCGGTGCGCGCGTTGGGGGCGCCGCACACCACCTCGACCTGGCCCGAGCCGGTATCGACCTTGCATACCCGGAGCCTGTCGGCGTCGGGGTGCTTGGAGGTCTCGACCACCAGGCCGGCGACGAAGCCCTCGAAGGCCTTGGCCCGGTCGATCATCCCTTCCACCTCGAGGCCGATCATGGTCAGGGTATGGACTATTTCATCCAATGACGCTTCGGTCTCCAAGTGTTCCTTGAGCCATGAAAGGGGAAACTTCACCGGTCCAGCCCCCCGGTCATGGAAGGAACGTCAAGCGCCGAGAACCCGTAATGCCTGAGCCAGCGGAGATCCGATTCGAAGAAGGTGCGGAGGTCGGGGATCCCGTATTTCAACATGGCGATGCGCTCGACGCCCAGGCCGAAGGCGAAGCCCTGGTACTTGGCGGGGTCGATTGAGCAGTTCTCCAGCACCTTGGGATTGACCATGCCGCAGCCCAGTATCTCCAGCCAATCGTCGCCGTGGCCGATGCGGAACTCGCCGCCTTTGCGGGTACAGCCGATGTCCACTTCCGCCGAAGGCTCGGTGAACGGGAAGTAACTGGGGCGGAAGCGAACCGGCAGGTCGCCGACCCCGAAGAAGGCCCGGCAGAACTCTATCAGACAGCCCTTGAGGTGGCCCATGTGGGAGGCCTCGTCGACCAGCAGGCCCTCTACCTGGTGGAACATGGGCGAGTGGGTTGCGTCGTAGTCGCAACGATACGTGCGCCCCGGCACGATGATGCGGATCGGCGGCTTGGTCTTAAGCATTGTCCGTATCTGCACCGGCGAGGTGTGGGTGCGGAGCATCATCCTATGCCCGTCCTTCTCGCCGGGCAGATAGAAGGTGTCGTGTTCCTGGCGGGCCGGATGGTCGGGGGGGATGTTAAGGGCCGTGAAGTTGTACCAGTCCTCCTCGATGTCCGGTCCCTCGGCCACCGAAAAACCCATCTCGCCGAAGATGGCCACGACCTCATCGAAGGTCTGGCTTATGGGATGGACGCGGCCCGGCGCTTGGGGGCGCGGGGCAAGTGAGATATCGACATTCTCTTCCATCAGCCGGGCGTCGATGGCGGCGTCGGAAAGCTCCTTACCCCGGGCCTCGATGGCTTGGCCGACCTCGTTCTTGACGGCGTTCCATGTTTGACCGGCGGCCTTACGCTGATCGGCGGGCAGGGACCCGACGGCCTTCATGCCGAGGGTAATCTCGCCTTTCTTTCCCAAGGCTTCGACGCGGACGGCCTCGAGGGCGCCCGTCGACATCGCGGCCGCGGTGGCCTTGATATACTTCTTAACGATTACCTTAGGTTCATCCGGCATTTAGGTATCACCCTGGAATAACGAAAGGGGCCGTCCTTTCGGGCCGGCCCCTTTAATTAAAACCTCTGACGATGCTGTTCAAGCAGTCTTGGCGAGAGCGGCCTGGGCGTGTTCCACCAGGCTGCTGAACGCTTCCGGCTCGGTGATCGCGAGATCGGAAAGAATCTTGCGGTCGATACCGATCCCGGCCTTGCTCAGCCCGTTCATGAACTGGGAATAGGTGAGCCCGTGTTGACGGGCCCCGGCGTTGATGCGCTGGATCCACAAACGGCGGAAGTTGCGTTTCCTGGTGCGGCGGTCGCGGTAGGCGTATTGCAGCCCCTTCTCCACCCGCTCAAGCGCCACGCGGTAGCAGTTCTTGGCGCGGCCGCGGTAGCCACGGGCCATTTTCAGGACTTTCTTGTGCCGGGCGTGGCCGGTAACGCCCCGTTTTACGCGTGCCATTTCAATCTCTCCTTAGGGCCTAGCCGTTCGGCATGTAGGACTTGACGATACGCGAATCGGCCGCCGACAGGATCATCGTGCCGCGGGCCTGGCGTTTCATCTTCTTGGGGCGCTTGGACAGGCCGTGGCGCAGGCAGGACGGATTGGCCCTGACCTTGCCGCTGGCGGTAAGGCGGAACCGTTTCTTGGCGCTGGATTTGGTCTTGATCTTGGGCATTTCTGAGTTCCTTTCACTGGGAATGTCTGTTTTTTTTGGTTTCAGGCGGCTGGGCATGCCCATTGATAAGCCGGACCGCCGGTATATTGGTTATCGAAGGCGAGGGTTATAGCCCCAAGGCGCGCCTATTGCAAGGATTTGCAAGGTGGGCTTATACCTAGTGGCCTGTACAAGGAGGCGGCGGCTATTTCGGGGCCTACTTCGGCGCCTACTTCGGCGCTATGACCATTATCATCAGGCGGCCTTCCATTTTCGGCAAAAGCTCGACCTTGGCGGCGTCGTCAAGGTCTTCGCGCACCCTGTCAAGGACCTTCATGCCAAGTTCCTGGTGGGCCAGTTCGCGGCCCCTAAAGCGGATGGTGACCTTTACCTTGTCGCCGTCGCCGAGGAACCTCCGGGCGCTGCGCATCTTGACCTCGTAGTCATGGACGTCGATGTTGGGACGCATCTTGATTTCCTTGACGTCGATGACCTTCTGCTTCTTGCGGGCCTCGTTCTTCTTTTTCTGTTCCTCGTACTTGTATTTGCCATAATCGAGAATCTTGCAGACCGGCGGATCGGCATTAGGAGACACCTCGACCAGATCGAGTCCGGCCTCAACAGCCAATTCAATACCCTCTTCTACGGAGACTACACCGACCATCTCTCCATCGGCGCCTACAACGCGGATGTTCGGTGATTCGATCAGATCGTTGACCCTGGGTCCTTTCGGAGCCGGGGCCTGATTAAACGGACGCTTATTTATTTACCAGTCTCCTTTATCAATTTATTCCGATATCCCAGTCGAACCGGCGAAAAAAACACTACTGCCTTCGGCGGCGTTGGTGAGGGCCGGCCGCTTCATCGGCAAGTTTAACGACTGCCTTATCCAGCGCAAGGATTTCTTGCTCCTTGCCGCCCAGGCGGCGCATGGCGACCGTTTGCTGTTCGGCTTCGCGCCCTCCCACCACAAGGATCACCGGAACCTTGGCCAGGGAGTGTTCGCGTATCTTGTAATTGATCTTTTCGTTGCGGATGTCCATCCCGGCTTCCAGGCCGGCCTCCTTAAGGGCGGCGAACACCTGGCGGGCGTAGCCGTCGGTCTCGTTGGTTATGGTGGCGACCACCACCTGCAGCGGGGCCAGCCACAAGGGGAACCTTCCGGCGTACTGTTCGATGAGGATGCCTATGAAACGCTCGAATGAACCCAGTATGGCCCGGTGCAGCATCACCGGGCGGTGTTTTTCGCCGTCCTCGCCGATGTAGTTGGCGTCAAGGCGTTCGGGCAAGACGAAGTCCACCTGCAGGGTGCCGCACTGCCAGTCGCGGCCGATGGTGTCCTTCAGCACGAATTCAAGCTTGGGTCCATAGAAGGCCCCCTCGCCGGGATTGAGGACGATCTCCAGCCCGGTCGCCTCGGTGGCCTCTATAAGCGCCGCCTCGGCCTTGTCCCAGGTCTCGTCGGCCCCGGCCCGGACCGGCGGCCGGTCGGCGAACTTGACGATCACCTCTGTAAAGCCGAAGTCCTTGTAGATCGACAGCAGCAGCTTGCAGAAATCCTTGGTCTCCGAGGTGATCTGGTCCTCGGTGCAGAAGATGTGGGCGTCGTCCTGGACGAAGGCGCGGACCCGCATCAGGCCGTGGATGGCCCCCGACGGCTCGTTTCGGATGCACGATCCGAACTCGGCCATGCGGATCGGCAGGTCCTTGTAGCTGGTGATGCCCTGGCGGTAGATCTGGACGTGGCACGGACAGTTCATGGGCTTGAGGGCCAGCATCTTGCCGCCCTCGTCCTCGACGGTGAACATGTACTCGCGGAACTTCTCCCAATGGCCCGAGGCCTCCCACAGGCCGCGGTCCACCAGTTGCGGGGTGTTGACCTCGATGTAGCCGGCGCCTTCCAGGCGGTGGCGGACGTATTCCTGGATGGTGCGGTACAGCCGCCAGCCCTTGGGGTGCCAGAACACCGAACCGACGGCCACGTCCTGAAGGTGGAACAGGCCCATTTCGCGGCCCAGCCGCCGGTGGTCGCGTTTCTCGGCCTCTTCAAGCTGGTCGAGATGGGCTTTAAGCTGCTTCTTGTCGGCCCAGGCGGTGCCGTAGATCCTTTGCAGCATCTCGTTCCTGGAATCGCCCCGCCAATAGGCCCCGGCCAGCTTCATCAGCTTGAAGGCCTTGCCCAGCTTGGAAGTGTTGGGCAGGTGGGGGCCCCGGCACAGATCGGTGAAATCGCCCTGGCGGTAGACGGTGATGGTCTCGGCCTCGGGCAGGTCGCGGATTATCTCGGCCTTGTACAGCTCGCCCTTGTCCTGGAAGTAGCCGATGGCCTTATCGCGGTCCCACACCTCGCGCGATACCTCTTCGGCGCGCCCGACGATCTCATGCATGCGGGCCTCGATCTTTTCCATATC
>JAZFTA010000046.1:0-7549 GCA_036446415.1 Rhodospirillales bacterium
GTGTTAAATAAACTTAACTTTCTTCTCTTCTCAGCGTCCTCAGCGCCCTCGGCGGTTAATCCCTCAAATTCCCCCAAAAAAACCGAAAAATCTGTGAAAAAACTCTTGACATTGCCTGTAAAAGGGTATATATACCATATATAGTAATCATCACCCATCCGGCCCTAGGTGCTGTATAGGCGCGGGGAGGGGGGTGTCCCCCCGGAAATAACATGAGTGGAGCCTTGCGGCTGAGGGATATGGCTTGGGCGGGTTTTTTTTAATGGCAAAAAAGGTAAAAACGGCAAAAACGGCAAGAGGCGGACTCGGCGATGGCGCGAAAGGAAAAAACGATCGATTTGCGGCTTAATAATCCGTTTGATATCAATATGTTAGTCATAAAAATGATAACAAATGATAAGTTTATTAACCGGGTTATGGAAAATAGGGTCATGAAAATCTATCCAAATCAAATGGTTAGGACGGAAAAATGGTAAAAACCCATATCCTTCACATTACTTTTGGGCCGGGTCCGGACGGCCCTCAACCGGGTTTCAGCCGCCCTTTGGCGCCGGGCCGCCCTCTGTTGGTAATGGAGCGCATGAAACCTTGCCGCCGGCCCGGCCAATGGATAGTTTATGGCCCTCGTTTTACAAGGAACCTTGAGCAGTGAAATACCTCTCGACCCGCGGCCAGGCCCCGGCCCTCGAATTCGACGACGTCCTGGTGCAAGGCCTGGCCGCCGACGGCGGGCTGTACGTGCCCGAAAGCTGGCCCCGGATGAGCCCCGCCGACATAAGGGCCCTGGGCGGCCTCACCTACTCAGAGACGGCGTTCAGGGTGATCGCCCCGTTCGTCGGCGGGGCCATCAACCAAGACGACCTGGCGGCCATAACCGAGGAATCGTATAAGAACTTCTCACACCCCGAAACCGCGCCGCTCAGGGAACTCAAGGACGGCGAATGGCTGATGGAACTGTTCCACGGCCCGACCCTGTCCTTCAAGGACCTGGCCCTGCAGTTCCTGGGCCGGGTCCTGGACCATGTGCTGAAACGGCGTTCCGACCGCATAACGGTGCTGGGCGCCACGTCGGGCGATACCGGCTCGGCCGCCATCGAGGCCTGCCGCGACAAGGAATCTATCGAGATATTCATAATGCACCCCAAGGGAAGGGTGTCGGCGGTCCAGCGCCGCCAGATGACCACGGTGGCCTCGAACAACGTCCATAACATCGCCGTCGAGGGGACCTTCGACGACTGCCAGGCGATGATGAAGGAAGCCTTCAACGACCCCGCCTTCCGCGGCCGCCACAATCTCTCGACGGTCAACTCCATCAACTGGTGCAGGATCATGGCCCAGATCGCCTATTACTTCCGGGGCGCCGTAGCCGTCGGGGCGCCGGAGAAGGAAGTGGCGTTCTCGGTGCCCACCGGCAATTTCGGAAACGTATTCTCGGGCTACGCGGCGAGGCGGATGGGCCTGCCCATCTCAAGGCTGGTGGTGGGGTCCAACCGCAACGACATCCTGACCAGGTTCCTAGAAAACGGAAAGATGGAAATTTCCCAAGTCCACCCCACATTAAGTCCAAGCATGGACATCCAGATATCATCCAATTTCGAGCGCCTGCTCTATTTCATGTACGGCGGCGACGGAGCCGAGGTCAGATCGCGGATGGAGGCGTTCAAGGAAACAGGCGCTTTCGCCGTCGATGGGGAGCGCCTTGATGAGACCCTGTCGCTGTTTAAGGGCCGGAGCTACGACGACGGGCAAACCAGGGCGGCGATCAAGGCCGTCTTTGAGGAGACCGGCCAGTTGATAGACCCCCATTCGGCGATCGGCGTCGCCGCCGGCAGGGATGCGCTAAAGGACTTCGCGGGGCCATCGATCGCCCTGGCCACCGCCCATCCGGCCAAGTTCCCCAAAGCCATAGAGGACGCCACCGGCATCACGCCTGAACCGCCGCCGGCCCTGGCCGGCCTGGACAAACGCCAGGAGAGGTGTGACGACCTGCCGGCCGAGGCCGGGGCTTTAAGGGACTTCATTACCGGGCGCCTCGGGGAAAGGGGGGCACTCGGATGAGCGTCAGGGTAACCGAACTGGCGGGCGGCATGCGGGTCGTCAGCGACGCCATGGAAACCGTCGAGACCGCCTCGGTGGGAGTGTGGGTCGAGGCCGGGACCAGGCACGAACATCCCTCGATCAACGGCGTCTCGCACATCCTGGAGCACATGGCTTTCAAGGGCACCAAGCGGCGCAGCGCCCGGGCCATAGCCGAGGAGATAGAGGCCGTCGGCGGCCACATCAACGCCTATACATCGCGCGAGAACACCGCCTATTTCGCCAAGGTCCTGAAAGAAGACTTGGAACTGGCCATCGATATCATAGCCGACATCCTGCAGAACTCGGTCATGGACGACGATGAGCTGGCCCTTGAGAGGGCGGTCATCATCCAGGAGATAAACCAGGCCCAGGACACCCCGGAAGACGTGGTCTTCGACCTGTTCCAGGACGCCGCCTTTCCGGGCCAGGCCCTGGGAAGGCCGGTGCTGGGCACCGCCGAACTGGTGGCCGGCATGAACCGCGAGACCATCATAAAATTCATGCAGGGAAACTACAGCGCCCCGAAGATGGTGCTGGCGGCCGCCGGAAGGGTCGATCACGACCGGTTGGTGGCAATCGCCGAAGAGGCCTTCACATCCCTGCCGGAACATACCGAAACCCCGTTTGACGCGGCCAGCTATACCGGCGGCGAGGCCCGCCAGGAACGCGATCTGGAACAGGCCCACTTGCTTTTTGGGTTCGAGGGGATGGCCTACAAGGACCCGGACTTCTATGCCCTTTCGGTGTGGTCGACGCTTTTTGGCGGCGGCATGTCGTCCCGGCTGTTCCAGGAGGTGCGCGAAAAACGCGGACTGGCGTACGCCATCTACAGTTTTATTTCCTGCTATGCCGACGGCGGCGTCTTCGGCATCTACGCGGGCACCGGCGAAAAGGAATTGCCGGAACTGATCTCCGTGCTGGGCGGCGAGATCAGGAAAGCCGGCGAGGCGATTGGAGAAGACGAAGTGTCCAGGGCCCGGGCCCAGCTCAGGGCCTCCATACTGATGTCCCAGGAAAGCACCTCGTCAAGGTGCGAGCAGCTGGCCCGCCAGATGATCGTCTTCAAGCGCCCGCTGCCGGTTGGGGAAATCATCGGAAAGATCGAAAAAGTGGATGTCGGGGCGGTCCAAAAAGTGGCCGCCAGGATAACCGGCTCCGCCCCCACGTTCGCCGCCCTGGGACCCATTTCATCGCTCGGCGAGCTCAAGGATATCAGGAAACCAGCATGAATTATTTTAAGACATATGGAAGGTCAGGCGTGGCCGGCGTTTTCGGACAGCATCATCGGATCGACGCCCAGCTTGGACATGGCCTGTTCCCACTTGCCGTCGAGATCGCCGCCGAAAACAAGGTCGATGTCGGAATCAACCTGCAGCCAGCCGTTCTGCTTGATCTCCGAATCGAGCTGGCCCGGCCCCCAACCCGCGTAGCCAAGGGCGAGAAGACATTTGTTCGGGCCTTGGCCGCCGGCGATCGCCTTGAGGATGTCCACCGTGGCGGTGAGGGCGACCTTGGAATCCACCACCATGGTGGATTCCTGGTTGTAATCCGGGGAATGAAGAACGAAGCCGCGCCCCGATTCCACGGGACCGCCGAAATGAATTTTGATCTTGTTGCCGAAGTCGGAGGATTCGATGCCAAGCTGTTCCAGCAGATCGGGCAAGGTAAGGGTTTCCAGCACCCGGTTCACGACCAGACCCATAGCCCCCTCGGAAGAGTGGGCGCACATGTATATGACGGTCTTGGCGAAACGGGGATCCCTCAACCCCGGCATGGCGATCAGCATGCTCCCGGCGAGATAGGCGTCGTCTGAATCATCGATGATGTGATCGGTAATCATAATTTTAACTTGGTGCGCCAAATATGAAAATGCAAACTATCTTGAAGCCCCGGCGTGAGCCGATTCCAAGTCCCCTCATTGTGACACATGGCAACCCCGGTGTCGTGTCTTAAACGGATGGCGGGCTTGTTCAAATCAGGTAAAATTTTGGTGATCAAGGTCAACTTTTGTCGCTTTATTTTAAAAAATCGTTATTATTCAATGTGGTTAACCGACGCCGCCACACTTGGGCCGGATTATCGGAACAAGGTTAGGATCAAATGTGGAAGCGGCATTAAACAGCCTTCATAACGATTGTTGTTGGAAATGAGGACCCTAGGTTCGGTTTTTATTGGCGCGTTTCTGACGTTGTCGGCGCTATCGGCTCTCACATCCATGGCGGATGCGGAGACCGCCGGCTCGCCATGGGTTGACGACGACTTTTCCAAGGTGCGACTGATTTCCGCCACCGACGCCGCCGGCAGGGCCGACAGCCTGACGCTGGGGCTTCATTTCATCATGAAGAAGGGCTGGAAAATCTATTGGCGCACGGCCGGCGACGCCGGCTATCCGCCGTCAATCGACTGGTCGGGGTCCGGGAACCTTGCCTTGGCGACAATTTTATGGCCGGCCCCGGAGCGTTTTTCGATCCTCGGCTTTGAAACACAGGGCTACAAGGACGAAGTTGTTCTGCCGATCGCCGTTCGGCCCGCCACGGTGGGACAGGCTATAAGCCTTAAGGCGTCGGTCGATTATCTTGTATGCAGCGAATTGTGCGTTCCCTTGAAAGCCGACCTGGGGCTGACCATACCCCAAGGCGACCCAAGGCCCAGTTCCTTCGTCCACCTAATAAACCGGTTCGCCACCCGCGTGCCCGGCGACGGCTCGGCCCACGGCTTAAGAGTCGAGAAAGCGGAAATTATCGAAAGTGGCGGCAAAACAACAATCAAGGTTACGGCATCCGCCTCATTCCCATTCCAAAAACCCGACCTGTTTGTCGAGGGGCCTGAGGAACTGGTGTTCTCGGCCCCCCGGATAAGTCTTAGCGGCGACGCCAGACGCGTGACCTTAAGCGTCGCGCTGTACGGCGTCGAGGACCTGAAAACAGGCCTGGCGGGGACATCCATGACCTTCACTTTGGTCGATGGCGAACGGGCCGCCGAAAAGACATTGGAACTTGCGCCTCCATCCGCCGGGACCGGGAGCGGCGCCCTGTCCATTTTCATGATTCTCATACTGGCGGTTATCGGCGGCCTGATACTTAATCTGATGCCGTGCGTCCTGCCGGTGCTGTCCATCAAGCTGCTGGGCGTGGTTCGCCACGGCGGCGGAGACCGGAGCGAAGTGCGCTTGAACTTCATCGCCTCGGCCGGCGGAATTTTGTTCGCCTTCATGGTGCTGGCCGGGGCGCTGGTGACGCTAAAGGCGGCCGGATCCACGGTCGGCTGGGGCATCCAGTTCCAGCACCCGTGGTTCCTGATCGCCCTGACCATTGTAGTTACGCTGTTCGCCTGCAATTTATGGGGTTTCCTCGAGGTCCGGCTGCCCATCTGGGTGGCCGATCTCGGCGAACATTCGGGCCACCTTCACGGCCTGGGAGGAAGTTTCCTTTCCGGCGTCTTCGCGACCTTGCTGGCCACCCCTTGCTCGGCTCCGTTCCTGGGCACCGCCGTGGCCTTCGCCCTGTCGCGCGGGACCTATGAGATATTCGCGATCTTCGCCGCCATAGCCGTTGGCTTGGCGTTGCCCTTCCTGGCCATCGCCGCCTTTCCCGGCTTGGCCACCATGCTGCCCAGGCCGGGACCGTGGATGGTGGTTTTACGCCGAATTCTAGGCTTCGCCCTGGCCGCGACCGGGCTGTGGCTGTTAAGCGTGCTCGCCGCCCAGGCCGGATACATCAACTCCGGCGTAATCGGCGCCCTGATGGCGGGTTCAGTGGCGGCGCTCTATTTTCGCCACAGGATGCCGTCGGGCCTGGTTCGCGCCCGGACGGCCGCGGCGGCCCTGTTGGCGGTTTTCGTGGTCGCCGCCTTCGCGGTCCCGCAAGGGACTTCCAAGGGCAAGGGATTGTTCAACGGCGGCGGGAAGCTTGAGAGCATATGGGTTCCATTCGACGAGGCCGCCATCCCGAAACTCGTAGCCGCCGGCAAGACCGTCTTAGTCGATGTCACCGCCGAGTGGTGCATCACATGTCTTGTCAACAAATCGCTTGTCCTTTCAAAAGGCGAAGTGCTCAACAGGCTATCCAATGGCGAAGTGGTCGCCATGCAGGCCGACTGGACCCTGCCCGATGACTCCATCGCCCGTTATCTTGCCAGCTTCCAGCGTTACGCCATCCCCTTCGACGTGGTGTACGGACCGGGGACGCCGGAAGGGATTGTGCTGCCCGAACTGCTGAGCCGAAAAGCGGTGCTGGACGCCTTTAACAGGGCCGGCGGAGAGGCCATCGCATCGTCTTCGGACCCAGGGTAGTTCCTGGCCGCGGGTAGGTTTTGGCCGGTTTATATGGTTATGCCGGCGCTTCAATTGATTGTGATGTCCGTAACCGACGAAAAAAGACTAATAAAACATGCGGTTTTAAGAATTAAGCGCGGCAACCTGAATTTAGAACGCCATTTAGAACGCCATGGATCATTTCCTAGCCTTCATAGCCCATACCCCGGTCTGGATCTGGTTTCTTTTCGCCATGCTCATATGGGTGGGCCATCGGCGCTCGCGCCCCCGTGTAACAACGTTGCGCACAATGTTGATCCTGCCCCTGGTCATTCTTGGTGTGTATTTCAATTTCATGTGGGGGTTTACCCTGGACAGCGGTTCCCTGGGCGGATGGGCGTTAGGGCTTGGGGCCGGGGTTCTGTTGGGATGGCTCATAACCCGCGGCCAGCCGGTGCGCGCCGATCACGAAAACGCCCTTGTCGGCCTGCCCGGCAGTTGGACCACCATGATCATCATTGTGCTTATCTTCACCACTCGTTTCTATTTCGGATACTATTTCACCACCTACCCCGAACTGAAATTCGAACCGATATACATTTTAGCGCGATTGACCACCATTGGCTTTTTCACCGGCCTTTTTTTCGGAAGGGTTTTTGGGCATCTGGCGCAGTACAAGCGCGCCCCTTCGGAGGATCTGAGCGGCGAGCCGCGCGGCTTCATCCCCCATCCCGACGACAGAATATTCTTCAAGGGTCCGCCCCCCTCCCTACAGCGTGTTTTAAACAACCTGACCGGACGCCGTGGCCGATGACGGCTTGAAAAGGAATTCACCATGACCATCAAAGTCGGCGACGCGATTCCCAGCCTTACCCTTTACGCCTTCGGCGCCGACGGCCCCGAAAGCGTTTTAACCGATGACATTTTCAAGGGCAAAAAGGTTGTAATGTTCGGCCTGCCCGGGGCCTTCACGCCAACCTGTTCGGCCCGGCATCTTCCGGGTTACATGGCCAAGGCCGAGGCGCTCCGGGCCAAGGGCGTCGACGCCATCGTGTGCCTTTCCGTCAACAACGCCTTCGTCATGGGGGCCTGGGGCGTAGGCGCCTCGATCGGCATCATGGTCCTTCACTCGTTTGTGCCCTTCCCAGCCGAGTTGGTCGCGTTCGCCAATGGCATGATCTACGGCCCCTTCTGGGGGACCGTCATCACCTGGACCGG
>JAZFTA010000047.1:0-23729 GCA_036446415.1 Rhodospirillales bacterium
CGGCGAGGCGGGTGGGATCACCCAGCATATAGGCGCCTACCAGGTTATCCTTGCCTCGGGCGGCAAGATTACCTTCATCGACACCCCGGGCCACGCCGCCTTCACCGAAATGCGGGCCCGCGGGGCCAAGGTTACCGACATAGTGGTGTTGGTGGTGGCCGCCGACGACGGCATCATGCCTCAAACCATCGAGGCCATTTCCCATGCCAAGGCGGCCGAGGTCCCGATCATTGTCGCCATAAACAAGATCGACAAACCGGACGCCGACGCCAACCGCGTGCGCACGGAGCTTCTCCAGCATGATCTGGTGCTTGAAGAGATGGGTGGCGACGTCCTGTCGGTCGAGGTTTCGGCCAAGGAGAAGACCAACCTCTCCAAGCTAGAGGAAGTAATAATGCTTCAGGCCGAGGTCATGGATCTTAAAGCCAACCCCGACCGCGCCGCCGAAGGCGTGGTGGTCGAAGCCAAGATGGAGAAGGGCCGGGGCACGGTGAGCACCGTACTGATTCAAAGGGGGACTCTTCGCACCGGCGATATTTTCGTCGCCGGCGGCGAATGGGGCCGGGTCAGGATGATGATGAACGACTACGGCGAAGCCGTCGATGAAGCCGGCCCGGCGATGCCGGTCGAGGTCCTGGGCCTGAACGGCATGCCGGCGGCCGGGGACGCGGTCAATGCGGTGGAGGACGAGGCCAAGGCCCGCGAGATCACGGAATTCCGCAAACGCCGGACGAGGGACGCCAAGGCCGTCGCTTCTTCGCGCGGCACGCTTGAGGAGATGTTCGAAAAGATCGAATCCGGCGAGGCGGCGGAGTTGATGGTGGTGGTAAAAGCCGATGTCCACGGTTCCGTGGAGGCGATCCTGGGGTCCTTGGAAAAAATCGGCACCGAAGAGGTCAAGGTCAGGATCCTGCATTCGGCGGTCGGCGGCATTAACGAATCCGACATAACCCTTGCCCACGCCAACAATGCCATGATCATCGGCTTCAATGTCAGGGCCAATCGCCAGGCCCGCGAATTGGCCCAGACGGAAAAAGTCGAGATCCGTTATTACTCCATCATCTATAATCTTATCGACGAGTTGAAGAAGACATTGTCGGGCATGCTGGCCCCGACCCTTAACGAGAAGATTATCGGCAACGCCGAAATCCGCGAGGTGTTCAACATTTCCAAGGTCGGCAAGATCGCCGGATGCATGGTCGTTGACGGCCTGGTCAGGCGCGGCGCCAAGGTTCGCTTGGTCCGCGACGACACGGTAATTCACGAAGGCAGCCTGTCCCAGTTGAAACGTTTCAAGGACGACGCCAAGGAAGTCAAGGAAGGTTTCGATTGCGGAATGGCTTTCGAGAGCTATCAGGATATCCAGGTCGGAGACGTCATCGAGTGTTTTGAAATCGAAGAGGTGGCGAGGGAGTTGGAATAGCGGTTTAGCGGCCCGAATTTTGTTTTGGTAACGCAAATACTCCACCCGCCTTTTTCTTTAAGAATCGAGGAAATCATGAGCAGAAGGGAGCACAAGACTCCCAGCCAACGTCATTTACGGATTGGCGAGGAGTTGCGTCACGCCCTGGCGGATATAATCGAACGGGGCGAAATCCGCGATCCGGGGCTTCGGGGAACATCTATAACGGTGACCGAGGTCAGCGTCAGCCCGGATCTGCGCAACGCCGTTTTCTACGTCATTCCGCTGGGTGGCGGCGACAACGAAGCCGTGGTCGAGGGACTGGAAAGGGCCATGCCGTTCCTGCGTCGCCGGGTGGCGGAAAAAGTGAAATTGAAATACGTCCCCAAAATATCCTTTACCGCCGATACGTCCTTTGACAGGGCGGAAAAAATCGACGCCTTGCTGAACGACCCCAGGGTCGTTCGAGACATTGAAAAAGGGGAATAAAATGGCCCGCAAACGCCGCGGTAAACCTATTCACGGCTGGCTGGTCATAGACAAGCCGCCGGGAATGACGTCAAGCGCCGTCGTCGGCAAGGTGCTAAAACTAACCCAAGCCGCCAAGGCGGGCCACGGCGGCACCCTCGATCCTCTGGCCACCGGCGTTCTGCCCGTAGCCCTGGGCGAGGCGACAAAGACTGTTTCATATATCATGGGCGGCGCCAAGACCTATACCTTCACCGTCCGCTGGGGCGAGGCCACAACCACCGACGATGCCCAGGGAGATATCAGGGAGATAAGCGACGTCCGGCCCTCGGCTGATGACATCAGGGGGGCGCTGGGCCGCTTCCAGGGCGAGATAGAACAGCTTCCCCCCTTGTTTTCGGCGGTAAAGATCGATGGCCGGCGGGCTTACCAG
Organism: Rhodospirillales bacterium; assembly: GCA_036446415.1. Classification (GTDB taxonomy): domain Bacteria; phylum Pseudomonadota; class Alphaproteobacteria; order Rhodospirillales; family 2-02-FULL-58-16; genus JAZFTA01. The sequence goes on from JAZFTA010000047.1 coordinate 2,304, forward strand.
TTGGCCCGGGCCGACGAGGAGGTGGAGTTGGAACCGCGCACGGTTAGAGTCGACTCTTTCGAGCTGGTCCGCCTTATCGACGCCGATCACACCGAATTTACCGTCGTTTGCGGAAAAGGCACCTATATGAGAAGTTTGGCCCGTGATCTTGGCCTGGAACTTGGGACTTTCGGTCACATAACGGCATTGCGCCGCACTTCGGTTGGGCCTTTTGGAGAAGAATCTGCGATTTCCCTGGATAATCTTTCCTCTCTGGGGCATAGTTCGCCGCTCTCGGACTATCTGCTTCCCGTAGAGACCGCGCTGGCCGACATCCCGGCGCTGGCCCTGACGGAAGCAGAAGGCCGGCGACTGCAACACGGGCAGGCCGTTTCGATAATACCCGTGGCAAGCCGCTATCCCATCGACAACATTGACCAAGGCGCTGTCGTCTGCGCCATGGCTGAGGGAAAGCCGGTGGCGCTGGCCAAAATAATAGGGGCTGAAATCAGGCCCTTTCGTGTTCTTAACTTGTGATAAATGGAGTATACGATGTCGATTACCGCGGAGCGGAAGCAGGAGCTCATAAAGGAGTTCGCCGTAAAGGAAGGCGATACGGGATCGCCCGAGGTGCAGGTAGCCATACTTAGCGAACGCATCCAAAATCTTACCGGTCACCTTAAAACGCATAAGAAGGACAACCATTCACGCCACGGCCTTTTGATGATGGTCGGACAGCGCCGCCGGTTGCTTGATTATGTGAAGAAGAAGGAAGCGAAGCGCTACGAAGACCTTGTTAAGCGTTTGGGTCTGCGCAGGTAGCGTGAAGTGAGAGAAATAATCAGGCAACCTTGCTTTTTGACGGTAGCGCTTTTTGTAGCGCCATTAAATTTGCGTTTGGAAGGCAATGAAGGGGACGTCCGGCGTATGCGCTCGTGGACCCATATGTGATACCTGCTCAAGGAAGCGTTACCGGCGTCCGTTAAAGAGGAAAGTAGAAAAGAGAGAAAGAGAGAAAGAGAGAAAGAATATGTTTCAAGAATTCAGAAAAGAGATCGACTGGGGCGGCCGCATGCTCATTATCGAGAGCGGAAAAATAGCCCGGCAGGCCGATGGCGCCGTCATGGCGACATACGGCGACACCAAGGTGCTGTGCACCGTGGTAGCCGAAAAAAAGCCGCGCACCGGGATCGATTTTTTCCCCCTGGCCGTTCATTACCAGGAAAAAACTTTCGCCGCCGGCAAGATACCCGGCGGGTTCTTCAAGCGTGAAGGACGGCCCGGTGAGAAAGAGACCCTGACTTCGCGGCTGATCGACCGTCCCATTCGGCCTCTGTTCGCCAAGGGCTTCAAGAACGAGACCCAGATAATCTGCACGGTATTGTCCCACGACCTGGAGAACGACCCCGACATAGTGGCCATGGTCGGCACCTCGGCGGCGATGACCCTTTCAGGCATTCCCTTCATGGGCCCTATTGCCGGCGCCCGCGTCGGCTATATCGACGGCGAATACGTCCTTAACCCTATCGTCGATCAGTTGCCGGATTCCGAGCTTGATCTTATCGTCGCCGGCACCAAGGAGGGGGTGCTTATGGTCGAATCGGAAGCCAGTGAGCTTTCCGAAGAGGTAATGCTGGGCGCCGTGACCTTCGGCCATGAATCATTCCAGCCGGTCATCGACGCCATCATCGAATTGGCCGAAGCCTGCGCCAAGGATCCCTGGGACCTGCCCGAGGAACCCCAAGGCGTGGACGGACTTGCCGGGCGCGTCGCCGCCATGGCCGAGGCCGACATGCGCCAAGCATATGCCGAGACCGACAAGATGGTCCGCCATGAAAAGCTGGGGGCGGTCAAGAACCGGGTCATTGAGGAACTGGAATCCGACGATTCCGCCGATCAGGATTTGATCGGCGAATACATCGGGGATGTGTTTAAGAATTTGGAAAAAGACATCGTGCGGGGCAATATCCTGGATACCGGCAAACGCATCGACGGCCGCGACACCAGGACCGTCCGTCCGATCGCCGCCGAAGTGGGCATTCTGCCGCGCACCCACGGCAGCGCCCTGTTCACCCGCGGCGAAACCCAGGCCCTGGTGGTAGCCACCCTGGGCACCGCCCAGGACGAAGCCAGGATCGACGCCCTTGCCGGCGAATACCGTGAACACTTCCTGCTTCATTACAACTTCCCTCCGTATTCGGTGGGCGAGGCCGGGCGTTTCGGCTTCACCGGCCGGCGCGAGATAGGACACGGCAAGCTTGCCTGGCGGGCCATTCGCCCGCTGATGCCCAGCAAGGACGATTTCCCCTACACCATCCGGGTGGTTTCGGAGATAACCGAATCCAACGGCTCTTCGAGCATGGCCACCGTCTGCGGAGCGTCGCTTTCGCTTATGGACGCGGGCGTCGGTCTGAAGGCGCCGGTGGCCGGCATCGCCATGGGTCTGATCAAGGAGGGCGATAAATTCGCCGTCCTTTCCGACATTCTCGGCGACGAGGACCACCTGGGCGACATGGACTTCCAGGTCGCCGGCACCGAGAAGGGCATTACATCCTTGCAGATGGACATCAAGATCACTTCGATCACCACCGCCATCATGGAAGAAGCCCTGGATCAGGCCCGCCAAGGCCGGCTCCATATCCTTGACGAGATGGCCAAGGCGATCAGCAGCGCCAGGGACGATGTCAGCGAAAACGCCCCGAGAATCACCATCATCAAAATCAACAAGGATAAGATCCGCGAGGTCATCGGACCGGGCGGCAAGATGATCCGCGAGATTACCGAGGCCACCGGCGCCAAGATCGACCTGGAAGACGACGGCACCGTCAAGGTCGCCGCCGTCGACGAGAAAGCCGCCGAGGCCGCCATCAAGTGGATCAAGGAGATCACCGCCGAACCGGAAGTCGGCGCTCTATACACCGGCAAGGTGGTGAAGACCGTTGATTTCGGGGCCTTTGTCAATTTCATGGGCGCCAAGGACGGTTTAGTTCACATCAGCGAGTTGGCTCAAGGCCGGGTAGGGCAGACCACCGACGTGGTCAAGGTCGGCGACATGGTCAAGGTCAAGCTGATCGGCATCGACGACAGGGGCAAGGTCAAACTGTCCCTGAAATCGGTGGACCAGGAAACCGGCGAGGATATCTCGGCAAAAGTGGGCCGATGAGATTTGGCGCTACGGGAAAAGGCTTTAGAGGCGGCTAATCGGGAAAGCGGTTAAGGGGGAAATCAGGGACCATGGATATGGCCCTTTTGGGGAGTTTTCGTTGAAGGCACTTGAACCCATTCTCATTTCCGGCCGCGAGGTCCTGCCCCTGCTGGAGGGTGGAAAGGGCGTGTCGATCTCAACCGGGACCAGCTCCGGGGCCTGGGCCGCCGCCGGCGCGGTCGGCACCGTTTCGTGCATCAACCCCGATTCACATGATGAGAACAACCAGATAATCCCCCAGGTCTATCACAACAAGGTCCGCTCCCAACGCTTCGAGGAACTTATCGCCTACGCCATCCAAGGCGGCATCGCCCAGGCCCGCATCGCCCATGAAGCAAGCGGCGGCCAGGGCCGCATACACATGAACTTCCTGTGGGAGGCGGGCGGCACCGAGCAGATTTTGAAAGGCGTTATGGAAGGAGCCAAGGGGATGGTTCATGGCGTTACCTGCGGCGCCGGAATGCCATACAAGGTGGCCGAGATCGTCTCCAGGTTCGGCGTCTTCTACTATCCGATTGTTTCCTCGGCCCGCGCCTTTAGAGCCTTGTGGAAGCGGGCCTACCATAAATACGCCGATTATCTGGGCGGGGTGGTCTACGAAGACCCCTGGAAAGCCGGCGGCCATAACGGCATCAGCAACTCGGAAGACCCCAACAAGCCCCAGGATCCCTATGACAGGGTGCGTGAAATGAGGGGCCTGATGCGCGGTTTTGGCCTCGGCAATGTCCCCATCGTCATGGCCGGAGGCGTCTGGTACCTGCGCGAATGGGAGGACTGGATCGATAACGAGGAACTGGGACCCATAGTCTTTCAACTGGGCACCAGGCCGCTGTTGACCAAGGAGTCGCGGGTTCAGGAGGCCTGGAGGGAGAAGATGTTGTCGCTCAAGGAAGGGGATGTGGTCCTCAACCGTTTCAGCCCCACCGGATTTTATTCGTCAGCCATCAAGAACCGTTTTCTCGAGGAATTGGAAGAGCGCAGCCAGCGTCAGGTTCCTTATTCGCGCGCCGAGACCGACGATCATACGGCCGGCCTTCCCTTGGGTCCGCGTCAACGGCTGGTTTATCTTAAGCCCGAAGACAAGGCCCGGTGCGAGGAATGGATAGCCCAGGGCTTCACCGATGGCATGAAGACCCCGGATTCGACCCTTATTTTCGTGACTCCTGAAAAGACCGGGCAAATCCTAAAAGACCAGCAGGAATGCATGGGCTGTCTAAGCGCCTGCAGGTTCTCCAACTGGTCGCAGAACGAGGAAGGCACAACCGGAAAAATGGCCGATCCCAGGTCGTTTTGCATCCAAAAGACCCTTCAGGACATAGCCCACGGTGGCGTACTGGATGACAACCTTATGTTTTCCGGGCACAACGGCTATCGTTTTGCTACGGATCCGTTCTACAATGACGGTTTCATACCTACCGTAAAACAGTTGATCGACCGTCTCCTAACCGGCGATTAGGGAAGCTTCCACCCGAAGTCCTTGGCGCGGCTCACCCGGTTCTAGTGGCTTGTATCAGCTAATTTGTGAACGCTTAAGTCTAGTTTTCTTTCTAAATTACGTCATATGCTATTGACAATACACACGGAAGGACCGTTTATTAGAACCTTATGAAACTAGGCTCCGGGGGACTTGGGGAAACCAAGGGAAACTAAGACAATGGACAGACCTTACAGCCAAATTATTGAAAAACTGCGCGCCGCCGGGTTGCGTCCCACCCGCCAGCGTCTGGCGCTGGCCAAGCTTTTGTTTGAAGGAGGCGGCTGCCACGTTACCGCCGAGATACTTCATTCCGAGGCCAGAAGCGCCGATATCCGCGTTTCCCTGGCGACCGTTTACAACACGCTGCACCAGTTTACCGCCGCCGGCCTGCTTCGCGAGATAGTGGTCGATGCTTCCCGTTCATATTTCGACACCACCATCCATGACCACCATCACTTTTTCTTCGAGGACTCCGGCCGTCTTGAGGACATCCCGGAAGACCAACTGGCGATCACCGGACTCCCGATGGCGCCTCCTGGGACATCGATAAAAAGCGTCAACGTGGTAGTCAGGCTCACCGGGAAAGCGGCTTAAATACATTTCCCTGTCGCATAACGCATTTATTGTCGTATAACGCATTTAACTGCACCGCCGGTGGCGGGGGCGGCAAGCCGTTGTTGGATTTTCGCCTGTTGTTGAGAGGAAATAAAAGATCATGAGTTCTCTGAAAGGTTCCAATACGGAAGAAAATTTGAAGGCGGCGTTTGCCGGCGAATCGCAAGCCAACCGCCGCTACCTGTACTTTGCCCAGAAAGCCGATATAGAAGGATATAACGATATTGCAACGGTTTTCCGCTCGACCGCCGAAGGCGAGACCGGCCACGCCCATGGCCATCTTGAGTTTCTCGAGGAAACCGGCGATCCGGCCACCGGCCTTCCCATCGGCGACACCGATGAAAACCTCAAGGCGGCCATCGCAGGCGAAACCCATGAATACACAGACATGTATCCGGGCATGGCCAGGACCGCCCGGGAAGAGGGCTTCGATGACATCGCCGACTGGTTCGAGACCCTGGCCAAGGCCGAAAAGTCCCACGCCGGAAGATTTACCAAGGCTCTGCAAACCCTGGAGTAGCCACGGCCGCCAAGGCGGCTAAGGCTTCAGTGTCGATAGGATAACCGACATGCGAGAAGGCGGCCTGGAAGCCCCCATCCGGCGGCCCATCCCGTGGCGGGAGCCGGATTATTACGATCCCGAAAAACTCGATGACGAATTGCGCCGCGTCTTCGACATATGTCACGTATGCAGGCGCTGCTTCAACCTGTGTGACAGCTTTCCACGCCTTTTCGATCTAATCGACGAATCCGATAGCGGTGAGCTGGATACCGTCGACAGCGCCGGTTTCAAGCCGGTGGTCGACGCATGCACTCTTTGCGACATGTGCTTCATGCCAAAGTGTCCCTATGTGCCGCCTCATGAATTCGATCTTGATTTCCCCCACCTGATGCTCCGTTACCGCGCCGTCGAGGCCAAGCAAGGCAAGGTCGGGTTCATCGACCGCCAGCTTAGAGATACCGACCGCAACGGCCGCATGGGCTGTTCCGTTCCGGGACTCGCCAACTGGGCGTGCGATTGCTCCAACACCCTGACCCGGGCGGCGATGGAAGCGGTGGCCGGGATTGACCGCCGGGCCGCCCTGCCCAGGTTCGACGGCAGGACACTTGCCGCCCGCACCCGCACCCGGACGGTTGAAGTAAACAAGGAAGCGCCGGCATTCGGGCGCAAGGCGGTCATTTTCGCCACCTGCATAGCCAACTACAACAGCCCCAAGATCGGCCTTTCGGCGCTCTTCGTGCTGGCCATCAACGGGGTCGAGGCGGAAGTCGTCTATCCCTCCTGCTGCGGAATGCCACAGTTGGAGAACGGTGACATCGCACGGGTCGCCGAAAAGGCCCAGCATATCGCTTCCGAGATGAAGGAGTGGACATCGAAGGGCTACGACGTGGTCTCCCTGGTCCCGACGTGCAGCCTGATGATGAAGTTCGAATGGCCTCTGATCTGTCCTGATGATGGGAACGTGAAGGAACTGAGCCAGGCCACTTTCGATATGGCCGAATATATCGTCGATATCGCCCGCAACGAGGGCCTGGCCGAAGGCATGAAGCCTCTGGACGGCGGCGTAAGCCTTCATATAGCGTGTCACGCACGGGCTCAGAACATGAGCCAGAAGGGGGCTGAGATGCTAAGGCTCGTACCCGAAACCGAAGTTTCGGTAATTGAGCGGTGCTCGGGTCACGGCGGTGCCTGGGGGGTCATGAAGGGCAACTTCGAAGTCGCCCTTAAGGTGGGTGAGCCGGTGGCCCAAAAAGTCCTGAAAAACCGGTCCCGATACATGGTTTCGGAATGCCCCCTGGCCCGCGATCATATTATCCAGGGCGTTGAAAGGCTGGACCGGGCCGGTTTCTCCGTGACCGAAGCCCAGCACCCCATACAACTGATGGCGCTGGCCTACGGATTGTGAGGAGTTTGCAGGCAATGAACAGGCATCAAATCACCCGCCCCGACATTTTAGCGATGGACAAGTATGAAAGAGAAAGGCCCGAACGCCGCCGGGCCATGTCCGAGCTGAAAAAACTCCGCCGCGTCGCCGTCGGTCCGGACGCCACCTTCTATTTCGAAAACCACGACACCATGCTCCACCAGATCCACGAGATGCTCTACATAGAAAAGGGCGGCGAGGATCAGATTGAATCCGAACTTTCAGCCTACAACCCACTGGTTCCCAAGGGCCGGGAACTGGTCGCCACCCTGATGTTCGAGATAGACGAGCCCAAGCGCCGCCAGGAGTTTTTAGGATCGTTGGGCGGCGTCGAGCATGCCGTCGCCATGAGCTTCGACGGCGAGACGGTCGCGGCGGCGCCCGAAGTTGACGACGTGGAGAGGACCAACGAGGGCGGTAAGGCTTCGTCGGTGCAGTTCCTGCATTTTGGGTTCAGTGATTCCCAGGTCGCAAAATTCCGGACGCCCGGGGCCCAGGTCACGCTGAGCATAAGCCACGAAAAATACGGCCATTCGGCGATCATTCCGGAAGAGATTCGAAGCATCCTGGCCGCCGATTTCGACTAGATTTAAAAATTATTCCATCACCTCGTCGCGGTGGATGCCCCAGAAATCAACCCTTCTAAGCCACCCCTTGTGGCCGTCCGCCTCGATCTGGCACCATCCGCTTCCGTCCGGGCACATGAGAAGAATGCCGATGACTCCCGGTTCGGCCCTGGCCACCACCTCGCTCTTGACGTCGTCTTTTTTTCTTAAGCTCCGGATGTTGCCGGTGACTATTATGGTGCGTTCTCCGTCCAGCATGCTCCGGTGCAGCCATCCCTGGGCGCCCTGCCAGTCGCGCACCTTTCGCCAAGTGGCGTATTCGGCGATGATTTCCACCGGCAGGCGTTTGCGGTGATAGACCCATTCCACGGGATACTGGACCCCCGGCCCGGTGCGCATGTTTACTTCGTCGGCGCGAAGGCTGGCGAAACGCGGCAAGGGCAGGCCGGTGCCTTCCGCCGCCACGGCGCCCGAGCCGGCCGGGGCATAAAGGAAAAGGACGGCGGCGAGAAAAATAAGCAGAGAACGCTTTGACATTTGGACGAACACCTAAACGAACAACGGGAAATGTTTATAGGGGCCAGAGCTATTCGCCATGTGTGCTATTCGCCATGTATCGACAGATCCTTGATTGTCGGGTCGTCCCCGCAAAGCGGGCAGCCGGGATCGGGTTTTACTTTGATCTTGCGGAAAGCCGCCGTCAATGCGTCGTAGATGATCAGCGATCCGGAAAGACTTTCGCCGATGCCGAGCAGTTCCTTCAACACTTCGGTGGCCTGCAGCGATCCCAGCGTACCGCACAGGGCGCCGAGCACCCCGGCCTCGGCGCAGGTAGGGATCTGGCCCGGTGGCGGCGGTTCGCGGAACAGACAGCGGTAGCATGGCCCGCCGCCACTGCTGCTTGGCGACGCCTTGAAGGTGGATATCTGTCCGTCGAACCGCAATATGGCGGCCGAAACCAGAGCCTTGCCGGCGAAATAGCAGGCGTCGTTGACCAGGAAGCGGGTCGGGAAATTATCGCTGCCGTCGGCGACCAGGTCGTAGCCGGAAATAATATCAAGGGCGTTTTTCGAGGTTATGCGCTGATGGTGCGCGATAAGCTCCACTTCCGGATTGATGGCCCCGACCGTATCCCTGGCGCTTTCGACCTTGGGCCTGCCGATGGCGCCGGTGGTATGGACGATCTGGCGCTGCAGGTTGGAGAGATCGACGTTGTCGTCGTCGATTACGCCGATGGCGCCGACCCCGGCCGCCGCCAGATAAAGTATGACCGGAGAGCCAAGGCCGCCGGCCCCGATCACCAGGACTTTTGAGCGCAAAAGCCGGGCCTGGCCCTCGCCGCCCACCTCCTTGAGGAGTATGTGGCGGGCGTAACGTTGGATCTGGGCTTCGGTGAAGTCCATTTTATGGGCTGCCTGTTGTTTTTCCGGCCACGTCGGGCCGTTGGATTTACCTTTATTCCTGGTCCAGGCCCTCGAACAGCGCGGTCGAAAGATAACGCTCGGCGAAGTCGGGCAGGACGACGACGATCAGCTTGCCTTCCATTTCCGGCCTGGCCCCCACTTCCAGGGCGGCGGCCAGGGCGGCGCCGGACGAAATGCCGAGCGGCAGGCCTTCCAGTTCCGCCAGTTTGCGCGTCGTGGCGAATGCGGTTTCATTGCCGATCTTGATGATCTCGTCGATCTCGTCGGTGTTCAGCACGCCGGGGCCGAAGCCGGCGCCTATGCCCTGGATCTTGTGGGGGCCGGGGACGCCGCCCGACAGCACCGGGCTGTCCTCGGGCTCGACCGCGATCATCTTGAGGCCGGGCCGGCGTGGACGAATCACCTCGGCGACCCCGGACAGGGTGCCGCCGGTGCCGACGCCGCTGACCACCGCATCGACCTTGCCGGCGGTATCGTTCCAGATCTCTTCGGCGGTCGTGCGGCGGTGAATTTCCGGGTTGGCGGGGTTCTCGAACTGCTGGGGCATGAAAGCGCCGGGGGTTTCGTCAAGAAGCTCCTTGGCCCGCTGGATGGCGCCGGGCATTCCCTTGGCGGCCGGGGTCAATTCGATCTTGGCGCCCATGAAGGCCAGCATCTTGCGCCGCTCGATCGACATGCTTTCGGGCATGGTCAGGATCAGCTTAAAGCCCTTGGCGGCGCAGACGAAGGCGAGCGCAATGCCGGTGTTGCCGGAGGTCGGTTCGATCAGCACCGAGCCCGGCTTCAGCTTTCCCTCGGCCTCGGCTGCCTCGATCATCGACAGCCCGATGCGGTCCTTGACCGAACCTAAGGGGTTGAAGCACTCGCACTTGGCGACGATGTCCGCCTTGACGCCGGCGTCGGCGGCCATTTTGCTCAACCGCACCAGTGGAGTGGCGCCGATGGTCTCCAGAATGCTGTCGTAGATGCGTCCGCGGAATGATGCGGTGGGTTCAGTCATGTCGTTGCCGCCTTTCTTTTTTATTCCGATTGCTGATGATTCAAATAGTGAAATCCATATTGTTCCGGCCTTCGCTGTCGATGCCGGCCTTATCGGCGCGCGAACAAAGGTCGTCGATGGTCACGTCGTCAAGCTGCTCCATGAAAGTATCCTGCAATTCATCCCATACGGGATGCACCACCTTACGTCCCAGTTCCGATTCGCATGTTTCGGCTTGCTGGTTTTCGTCCGGGTTTTGGTCGTGGACGGCGCGTACTATGCCGCCGATGGTTATGCGCCGGCGTTCCAGCGCCAGGTGGTATCCGCCCCTGGGGCCGCGTACGCCTATAAGGATTTTTCGTCGCACCAGTTTTTGCAGGGCATGTTCCAGATAACGTCGCGGTATGCCCTGGCGCCGCGTTATGTCGCGGCTTTGCACCGGCTGACCGCCTGAATTATAGGCGATGTCGAGAACCGCCTCGATGGCGAACAGTATTTTTTTCGACAGCCGCATTATTAGAGGTCTTCCTCATTATCATGCCGGGCCCCGGTGGATCCGAAGCCGCCGTCCCCGCGCCCGCTTTCGGGCAGGGTTTCGACCTCGTCCCAGGCGATGGCGCTGACCGGGGCCACGATCATCTGAGCGATCCTCATGCCGCGCTCTACCTTAAACGGCGATTTACCCAGGTTGATTAGGATCACTCCGATCTCGCCGCGGTAGTCGGCGTCTATTGTGCCGGGGCTGTTGAGGACGGTTATGCCGTGCTTGGCGGCCAGTCCGGACCTGGGCCTGACCTGGGCCTCCAGGCCCTGGGGCAGGGCGATGGAAATTCCCGAGGGGATTACGGCCCTGGTTCCGGGCTCCATGACCACCGGGGCGCTGAGAGCCGCCATGAGGTCGATCCCGGCGCTGGCCGCCGTGGCGTAGAAAGGCAGCGGCAGGTCCCGGCCGTGGGCCAGGCGCATTATGGGAACCCTAGTGGCCTGTATCATGTTTCGAACTCCAGGGCGTCGGCGATCCGTAGGGCAAGCTTCAGGCCGACCTCCGTCTTGGTCATTTCCGGCCATGATTCGGCGCCGTCGGAAGTAATCAGGTGGACGGTGTTGGTGTCGGCCCCCATTACGCCTGAGACGCCTGAACCTTTGGATACGTCGTTGGCGACAATCCAGTCGCATCCCTTGGCTTTCCTTTTGGCGGCGGCGTTTTCGATCACTTTCTCGGTTTCGGCGGCAAATCCGACTACCAGGCGCGGACGGCGCTCCCCGGCGGCGCATAGCGAACCCAGGATGTCGGGGTTTTCTATCAAGGCCAGCGAGGCCGTGGATTTCTTGCCGGTCTTCTTGATCTTTTGGGCCGACGGCTTGGCGGCCCGCCAGTCGGATACGGCGGCGGCGCATACGGCAATATCCACCGGCAACTCCCGCTCGCATGCCGCCAGCATTTCGACTGCGGTTTCCACATGCACCACCTTGACTCTTTCAGGGTCGGGCTGGCGGGTCGGGCCCGAGACCAGGGTGGTGTCGGCGCCCTGGCCGGCGATGGCGGCGGCGATGGCGTGGCCCTGTTTGCCCGACGAGCGGTTGGCGATGTAGCGCACCGGATCTATTGCTTCCAATGTGGGGCCGCTGGTAACCAAGGCGCGCCTGCCTTTAAGCTTTTTCATGGCGGACATCTTCCCCCCGCCGCCAAGCAGCAGGTCCTCGACGGCTTCGGCTATGTCGGGGGGCTCGGCCATTCGCCCCATTCCCCACTCGCCACAGGCCATTTCGCCTTCCGTTGGGCCGACCAGCCTGACCCCGCGTCGTTTGAGGGTTTCAATGTTGTCCCGGGTCGCCGGGTGTTCCCACATGGCTACGTTCATCGCCGGGGCCGCCATTATTGGAACCTTCGCCGCCAGCAGGGCGGTGGTGGCCAGGTCGTCGGCTATGCCGTTGGCCATCCTGGCCATTATGTTGGCTGTGGCCGGCGCCACCAGCACCAGGCCGGCTTGGCGGGTAAGGCGGATATGCCCCATCTCGCTCTCATCGGTCAGGGAGAACAGGTCTTCATAAACCTTGTCCCCGCTCAAGGCGGCCAATGTCATGGGCGTTATGAACCGGGCTCCGCCACGGGTCAGGATACAGCGCACCTCAAAGCCGCGCCGTTTGAGAAGGCGGATCAGCTCCGGGCATTTGCAGGCGGCGATGCCGCCGGAAACGATCAAAAGAACGCGGTTTTGTTCAGTCAACTGAGGAGGTCCCAGGATTTAACGAAAAAACAGTGTTATTGGTTTAATATCACACAAATACAGTTGCAAGACTCTTTAAAGGCGCGGTTTCTCATAGGATCAGCGCCACTATCAGGGCCAAGGCCAGGACCGCGGCCAGCCATGAGGGCATGGAAACGCGGCGGGCCGAACTGGCTTGAAGATCGCGGATGGTGCCGGGGTGCAGCCTGACGCCGCCCTCGGCTAGCATGGCGGCGCCCTTTTCCAGATTTTCCAGCGTCTTGGGAAGGCGTTTCATGAAGGACGCCATTTCGATAGCCCCATCGCGCAGGCGGGCGTCGGGACCGAGGTTTTCGCCGACCCAGTCCTCGATCAAGGGCCGGGCCAGCAGCCACATGTTGGCCTCCGGGGCCAGCCTGCGTCCGGTTCCCTCGCTCACCAGCATGGTTTTTTGCAACAGCAGCAACTGGGGTTGGGCCTCCATCTCGAAGGTTTCGGTTATCTGGAAAAGCTGGCCCAACAGGCGGGCGAACGATATCTCGTTCTGCGGCTTGTCCATGATCGGCTCGCCGATCGACCGGCAGGCCTGGGTGAAGGAATCCACGGAACGGTGCCGGGGCACCAATCCGGCCTCGAAATGTATTTCCGCGGCCCGCCTGTAATCGCGGTTCAGGAAAGCCAGCAGCATTTCCGCCAGCATGAAACGGGTGGGCTTGTCGATGCGGCCCATGATCCCGAAATCGACGGCCGCGATGTTGCCGTCGTCGTCAACGAAGAGGTTTCCGGCATGGAGGTCGGCGTGGAAGAATCCGTCCCGGAAAACCTGCTTGAAGAAGGCGCCCGAGGCCTTGGCCAGCACTTCCAGCGGATCATGTCCGGCTCCCACTATGGCCTGGCGGTCGTCCAACGGTAAACCGGTGACCCTTTGAGTGGTCAGCACCCGCCGGCCGGTCCTGGCCCAGTCAACCTTGGGCACATTGAAGGTTTCGTCGCCGGAAAAGTTTTCGGCCAGTTCCTCGGCGGCCGAAGCCTCGAAACGCAGGTCCATTTCCATGGCCACCGATTCGGCCAGGGTTTTGATGGATTCAACGGGTTTTAGACGCCGCCATTGGGGGCGAGCCTCGATCAGTTCGGCCAACCACATGAACAGGTCGATGTCGCGGGCGAATGCCTCTTCGACGCCGGGGCGCAACACCTTGACCGCCACCTCGCGGCCGTCGGCGGTGACCGCGAAATGGACCTGGGCGATGGAGGCGGCGGCTATGGGCTTGTCGTCGAACCGGGAGAACAGGGCTTCACATTCGGCGCCGAACTCTTCCTTTATGGCGGCCCTGGCCTCAAGCCCGCCGAAGGGCGGCAGCCTGTCCTGAAGTTCGGACAGGTCGCCCGCCATTTCCTCGCCCAGAAGGTCCGAGCGGGTGGACAGGGCCTGACCCAGTTTGATGAAGCTTGGCCCCGCCTCGTTCAGGGCCCGGGCCAGCCTTTGTCCCGGCCGTCCTTCTTCGCGGCGCCTCGAAAGCAGACGGGCCGCAATAACCACCACCTCGGCGACCTCAAGCCTTTCCAGCAGGAAAAGGGCGTCATGGCGGGCCAGCGTGCGGGCCAGTCTCAGAAGGCGGACTATGTTGAGAAGAGGACGCAGCATCGTATGGGTGCCATATGTTTGAGTCTATCCACTAGATTCTCCACGCCGAGTGGATGGCGGCGATGCCGCCGCTCAGGTTGCGGTACTTGACCTGCTCCAGGCCGGCGGCGGATATCATGGCGGCGAATTGGTCCTGGCCGGGGAACCTGCGGATGCTTTCAGCCAAGTAGCGATAGGCGTCGCCGTCGCCGGCCACCGATTGGCCCAGCCTGGGCAGCACCTTGAACGAATAGGCATCGTACAACCTGGCCAAGGCCGGCTCCGTGACATGGCTGAATTCCAGACACATGAACCGGCCTCCGGGCTTCAGCACGCGCCTGGCCTCGCTAAGCGCATATTCAACATGGGTTACGTTGCGGATGCAAAAGGCGGTGGTGTAGGCGTCGACGCAGGCATCTGCTATGGGCAGGTTCTCGGCGTCGCCGCCGATCCACGTGATTGCTTCCAGGCAACCACGGTCTATGGCCTTGTCGCGTCCAACCGACAGCATCGAGGGGTTGGCGTCGCAGACCACGACGGGACCGCCGCGGCGCTCCGTGAACCTTAACGCTATGTCGCCGGTGCCGCCGCCGACGTCGAGAAGCCGCATTCCCGGCCGGGGATTCAGCCAGTCCATCATCACCTCTTTCCACAGGCGGTGGACGCCGAAGCTCATGAGGTCGTTCATCAGGTCGTAGCTGGGGGCCACGCTGTCGAAGATATCGCGCACCATCGAGGCTTTGTCGCCTTCGGGCACCGTGCGGTATCCGAAATGGGTGGTCGGTTCCGCCTTTTCAGGGTCCTTGGCGGTTGATTTGTCTTTATGTTTCCCAGGCATGGCCCGGACCATAGCCTAAGCGGGGTTTAGGCGCTACCTTGTGAAGATGCCGGAACTTCCAGAAGTTGAAACCGTACGCCGCGGACTGGCCGCCGCCATCGAGGGCCGGAAGGTGGTAAGCGCCGTCCTCAGGCGTCCCGGTCTAAGGCTCCCCTTTCCAGCCGACCTTGCCGAAAGATTTTTGGGAAGGCGGATAGAAAAGATTTCGCGCCGCGCCAAGTTCCTGCTGGTCCATCTCGACAGCCAGGATGTGCTGATCGCCCATCTGGGGATGACCGGCGGTTTCAAGATCTTCGACGGCCCTCCCCCGCCGCCGGAAAAACACGATCATGTGGTTCTCGGCCTAAGCGGCTCGGTCACCGTTTATTACCACGATCCACGCCGCTTCGGCCTGATGGACATGGCCTACGGCGGCGATGTTAAAAGCCATCCCCTGCTTTCAAGGCTTGGCCCGGAACCCCTTGGACCTGAATTCGACGCAGAATACTTGAACAAATGTCTAGGCCGCCGGGCCGGTCCCATTAAGACGGCGATCATGGACCAGGCGGTGGTCGCCGGCATGGGCAACATATACGCCTCGGAATGCCTGTTCAGGGCGGGCATCTCGCCGAGGCGCAAGGCGTACACGGTTCCCGGCGTCCGCGCCCGGCGCCTAGTCCCGGCGATCAGGGAGGTATTGGAAGAGGCCATAGCCGCCGGCGGCTCGACGATAAGCAGTTACAGGAACACGGACGGCGGGCTTGGATACTTCCAGCACTCATTCGCGGTCTATGGGCGAAAGGGGGAGATGTGTCCGGGGTGCGACTGTGACCTTGCCAAGACGGGCGGAGTGCGCCATATCCAACAGGCGGGGCGTTCGACATTCTATTGTGCTAAAAGGCAACGCTGATTAATTGAAGCCTTGGTAAAATATCTATGACCCTTGGTATTAGCGGGTGACATGAAACGTTTTTCCTTAGCCTTCTTGAAGATTGGGGCCGTCCTGATGATTGGGGCCGTCCTTTCGGCGGCCATCCTTTCTCGGGCTTGGGCCGAACAGGTCTTCGTCAGCTCCATCACCGACCTACCGTTGATGGCGGGCCTTAGCGAGGACGCCGATGGCGGAATGGTTTTCGACACGCCGTCGGGCCGTATCGTCGATGCCTACGCCCATGGTTGGGCGACCCGCTCCCAGGTTCTTGAATTCTATTCCTCAACGCTGCCCCAGCTGGGCTGGCGCCCCCAAGGCGAGGCCGCATTCGGCCGCGAAGGCGAAATTCTGAAACTGGAATTTCCCGGCGTCGAAAATAGCGGCCCGGACGCCGGCCCGGACACTGTATTGACGGTGCGCTTCCATCTTTCCCCGGCCAATTAGCCCGTCCTTGGGTCTCCGCCCGCCCGGGCCTGGGGTCTCCGCCCGCCCGGCCTGGGGTCTCCGCCCGAAAGGCGGGCTTGACGGGGCGCGGCCGGGGATATATAAGCCTGCCTTCCCATAATCCAAGTCTTATTACCACAGACTGTTGATTTTCATGGCTAATCACGCTTCGGCGAAAAAACGCATCCGCCAGACCAAACCCCGCACGGAGGTCAACTCCAACCGGTTGAGTCGTGTGCGCACCTACCTCAGGAAGGTGGAAGAGGCTATCGCCAGCGGCGACCGGGAAAAGGCCAGGGCGGCGTTGCGCGACGCCCAGCCGATCCTGATGCGCGGCGCCCAAAAAGGGGTGATCCACCGCAACACTATGTCGCGCAAGCTTTCGCGACTTTCCATCCGAATCAAGGCGATGGCCGCGTAGCCATTTTACGGATTGAGTGATTGGCCGCGTTTCCCGCATCGGGGCGCGGCCTTTTTTATTTCCAGCTTTTGCGTTGGCCGAGTCATGACAACGTCTTGTGTCAAGAAAATTATTTGCACGTTCCCTAAAAGATCACGTTGCATGGACACTCCAGTGTCTGTAAATTCCATTTACCGATGACTCAACAAAGGGGGCTTGCGACAATAGTTAACAAAGAACTTTTGAGGCATCGTCTTTAGTAGTTTTTGATTTATACTTGTGCCTCCCGGGGTCGTCTAAGTAACGGCGTTAATATTTATTGTTATGACCAAGAATACATTTTTTACAGGTTAAGGGCTGATTGGGGTTTTCAGGCGCGCTTAGTTAAGCAGTTCATCCATTCCTTCTGGAATTTCTCGAACGTCTTTTTGGCTCGGTTGATTTATTCCTGCCTTTGGTTTTTTTGCGTTTCGCGGTAGCGCCGCTTAGTCGGTACGAAAAAAAACAAGCCTCATTTTATCGGGGGCGGTTCCTTCCGGGGGAGGTCCCATAAGGGAGAATGGAAAACGGGATGTTTGACGCCGTAGTCGACGAACAGTGGCCCAGGGTGTGTGAAACCTTGAGATCGGAGATCGGCGAGGCAGCCTATCAAAGTTGGCTTAAACCCATGACCGTGCGAGAAGTGCGCGACGGCAGGGTCAGAATATCCGTTCCCACCCGCTTCATGCGCGACTGGGTGGCCGCCCACTATGTGGACCGTCTGGGCGAGTTATGGGGCTCGGAAAACCCCGCCATCGTGGCGGTCGATGTTTTCGTGCAATCCGACTACAGCCCGCAGCCATCAACGGTTTTACGGCAAAAGGCAAGCTATGTGGAAGACCGCACCAAAGACAGGCCCGCCGCCGTCAACGTCAACCAGGAAAGATACCGCAGCGAAATCAGCGCCCCGCTGGACCGCCGTTTCACTTTCAATCATTTTGTCGTCGGCAAGCCAAACGAGTTCGCCCACGCCGCCGCCCAGCGCGTCGCCGAGGCCTCGACGGTGCCTTTCAATCCACTGTTCCTTTACGGCTGGGTTGGTCTGGGCAAGACCCACCTGATGCACGCCATCGCCTGGCAAATTCGCGAGAAAGACCCCGGACGGACCGTCATATACCTTTCCGCCGAGAAATTCATGTATCGCTTCATCAGGGCGCTCAGGGAACAGAACACCGTCGACTTCAAGGAGCAGTTCCGCTCGGTCGACGTGCTGATGATCGACGATGTCCAGTTCATAAGCGGCAAGGAATCGACGCAGGAGGAGTTTTTCCACACTTTCAACGCCCTGGTCGATCAGGACCGCCAGATAGTGATCTCCGCCGATAAGTCGCCTTCGGAAATGGAGGGCATGAAGGAACGCCTTAAGTCGCGCCTGAACTGCGGTCTGGTGGCCGACATTCACGCCACCACGTACGAACTGCGTCTCGGAATTATCCAGTCCAAGGCCGAGCAGTTGAACATGAAGATTCCGCCCAAGGTCATGGAGTTCCTGTCGCACAAAATCACCTCCAACGTCCGCGAACTGGAAGGCGCCCTTAACAGGGTTGTCGCTCATGCCCAATTGGTGGGCCGGGAAATCACCCTGGAGACGACCCAGGAAGTTCTGCACGATTTGCTCAGGGCCAACGACCGCCGGGTCACCATCGAGGAAATCCAGAAACGCGTGGCCGCGCATTTCAACATCCGGGTTTCGGACATGCATTCGGCCAGAAGGGCCCGTTCGGTGGCCCGTCCGCGTCAGGTGGCTATGTATCTGGCCAAGCAGTTGACCTCGCGTTCGCTGCCCGAAATTGGACGGAAATTCGGCGGCCGCGACCACACCACCGTGATGCACGCGGTGCGCAAGGTGGACGAGTTGTGCGAAAGCGACGCCAGTTTCGCCGAGGATGTGGAACTCCTGCGCCGGATGCTGGAAGCCTAGCTTTTGGCCCCATCATCGGGGCATCGCGTCCGCGCCGGGTTTCAATAAATAAAAGCCTTTGTTTTCAATTGGTTGGCGAAGAGGAAATAGCTTCGGATTCGGCCCGGTTTTGCTATAATGAGGTTCTTCGCAAGGGGGGCTCGTTTCCGCCATCCCCGTACCTGTCCGGGGTGTTTTTTCATCCAGGGCTTCGAGGTGGTGCCTCTATTCGCGGAGTGGCGGCGCGCCGCAAATCACGCTACGGATCAAAATAAGAAATCATGAAACTGACCATAGAAAGAGCCGCATTGCTAAGGTCCCTGGGTCATGTGCAAAGCGTGGTCGAGCGCCGTAACACCATTCCGATCCTTTCCAACGTCCGGATGGAGGCGGGCGACGGACGCCTGAGCCTGAACGCCACCGATATGGATTTGGACATTATCGATAGCGCCGAGGCCGAAATAAGCGATCCGGGGGCTATAACCACCCCGGCCCACACCCTTTACGATATCGTGCGCAAGTTGCCCGAGGGCTCCCAGGTGGAGTTCGAGTACGGCGGCGAGGAAAGCCAGCTTTCGCTGCGTTCCGGACGGTCGCGGTTTTCCCTGGCCTGCCTGCCGAGCGAGGATTTCCCGGTGATGGCGGGGGGCGACCTGCCGCACTCATTCAAGCTGGACGCCGGAGATTTGCGCAGTCTCATCGACCGCACCCGGTCCGCCATCTCCACCGAGGAGACCCGCTATTACCTGAACGGCGTCTACATGCACGCCGCCCAACGCGACGGCGTCGATGTGCTAAGGGTGGTAGCCACCGACGGACACCGGCTGGCCAGCGTCGAGGTCCCGTTGCCCGACGGCGCCGCCGGAATGCCCGGCGTCATCGTTCCCCGCAAGACGGTAACCGAGTTGCGTAAGCTAATCGACGAAACCGCGGAAGACGTATCCATCTCGCTGTCGGAATCCAAAATCCAGTTCAGCTTCGAAACCGCGACGCTGACCTCGAAGCTTATTGATGGAACCTTCCCCGATTACGAGCGGGTGATCCCGTCGGGCAACGACAAGACCATGGAGATTGACCGCAAACTGTTCGCCGAAGCGGTGGACAGGGTTTCGGCCATCTCCACGGAGAAATCACGGGCCGTGAAGCTTAGTTTGAGCAACGGCTCCGTGGTGCTGTCGGCCAGCAGCCCCGATAGCGGCAGCGCCACCGAGGAACTGGAAGTGGCCTACGAAGGCGAGGCCATGGAGATCGGCTTCAATTCCCGGTACCTGCTGGACATCACCCAACAGATCGAGGGCGACAACGCCCAGATGGTTCTGGCCGACGCGGCGTCTCCTACTATCCTGCGCGAGGTAGGCGACTCCAGCGCCCTCTACGTGCTTATGCCAATGCGGGTCTGATGAACGCTTTATGGGGCTCGCGGGGTTTGGCGAGACAGGAAGGAAACCTTGGACTCGCCGGCCATGATACCTCACCCGGCAGGGCCTCGATCCGCCGCCTGACGCTCAACGATTTCCGCTGTTACGCCCGCCAGAGGGTGGAAACCGACGGGCGCCCGGTGGTGCTCACCGGACCCAACGGGGCCGGCAAGACGAACCTTCTGGAGGCCATCTCCTTCCTCGTCCCCGGCCGCGGCCTCAGAGGGGCGCGCCTTGACGAAATAGACCGGCGCCAGGACGCGTCCGCCGATTGCGATGAGGCCGGTTCACGGCCCTGGGCGGTGGCGGCGCATCTGGACACCCCGGACGGGCCGGTAGAGATCGGCACCGGGCGCGAGGCAACGTCCGCCCCGGACGGGCCCGGCCGCCGCCTGGTCCGAATCGACGCCAAGCCGGTGAAAAACCAGGCGGCGCTTTCGGAGTACCTGAACGTGCAGTGGCTGACGCCAAGGATGGACCGCCTGTTCACGGACGGCGCGTCTTCGCGGCGGCGCTTCATCGACCGCATGGTTTTCGGTCTAGACCCGGCCCACGCCGGGCGGGTCAGCGCCTACGAGCACGCCCTGCGCGAACGCTCGCGCCTGATCAAGCGCCGGGACGCCGCCGCCGACGGGGACTGGCTGGCGGCCCTGGAGGACACGATGGCCGAGAAGGGGGTGGCGGTGGCCGCCGCCAGGCGCGAGGCGGCGGCCCGCCTGCACCAATATTGCTCCGGCCCGCCGGGACCGTTTCCGGGGGCCAGCCTGGAAATGAGCGGCGCCGTCGATGAATGGCTGGACCAGGGGCCGGCCCTGGCCGCCGAGGATAAACTGCGCGAGGCGCTAAAAGCATCGCGCCGGACCGACGCCGAGGCTGGAGGCGCCGCCGCCGGCCCCCACAAGAGCGACCTCAAGGTCGGCCATCTGGCCAAGGGCTGTCCGGCCGAGCAGTGTTCGACCGGCGAGCAGAAGGCGCTGCTGATCGCCATCGTGCTGGCCAATGTCCGGATGCAGGCCGCCGAAAGGGGATCATTGCCGGTGCTGCTTTTGGACGAGGTGGCGGCGCATCTGGACCAGGCGCGGCGTGAGGCCCTGTTCGAGGAAATCACCGGGCTCGGCGTTCAGGCCTGGCTCAGCGGAACCGATGCCGCGGTTTTTTCGCCGCTTGGCGACGGGGCCCAGTTTTTCAGCGTCGAGAATGCGCAAGTCAGGCCGGTCTAGGGTCTTATCGTCTTGGATCGAAACGATCCAGGACGTGAATAAACCTCTAAGTATATGAACTAGAGGGCGATTCACGTTCCAAATTGCAGCAATTTGAAACGATCGCGCTCTAGGAAATCAAATAAGGCATTGATGAGAGACGGATGGTGGAAGAGAAGCAGGAAAAAATCACGGAAAACGGCGGCGGGGAAACCTACGACGCCGAATCAATCAAGGTCCTGCGCGGGCTCGACGCCGTGCGCAAGCGTCCCGGCAT
>JAZFTA010000048.1:0-4315 GCA_036446415.1 Rhodospirillales bacterium
GTTTGGGCTGGCCAAGGGCGGCCGCCGCCCCCGGCCTGACCAGCCACGACGCCGCCCCGATGCCGCCGGCGATCGAGAAAGCCATGGCGGCCAGCTGAAAGGGCGGCACCCGCCCGCTGGCGGCGGTGAAAAGGGCCAGCAGCGACCACAAAAGAACGGCGATAAATCCGACGGCGGTGGCGGTTCTTCGTTTCATCGACATTACTCTTGCGGGCACTAACGCCGCTCCAGAAGCCGTTTCATCCCGGTGGCGCAATTGCCGTAATATTCATGAAATTCCTTTAACTCGGACGTCCCCGCCGTTCTATCGGCGTACCCGGACAGAACGGGAAGCTGTTTCCTGGCGAAGGAGGGCGCGTCGATGTTGCTAAGTTTCGGCAAGATGCCTGTAAAGTTAAGCACCACATGTCCACCGTGGCGCTTCCTGGCCGCTTTCTCCACCGCCATCGCCACATTGGGCGCGTTGGCCATCAAACTGTCGGCGTAGGCGCGCACGATGGATGCCTGATCGATCAGCCCTTGGCGTTCGCGGTCGAAATCCCCGCGGTGAACCACTTTCCTGTCCCGATAGACAACCGGCGCGTTGGCCGAAGTGTCGCAATCCCAACCCTTGCGGGGAACCAGCATATCAACCTGGTCGGACTCCTCGCGAAAGGGATAAAAAGGCATGGCCCGGCATCGAAGCGGCCTGTCGGCATGGATGGCGCACCGGCCGTCGGGCGACAGCGCCGGGCAGGGAAACAATGGCGGCAGATAGGCCACCGGGGTAATTTGAAGGGCGATCTTCTTGCGGTTCAGAAGGGTTGCGGTGGCGCCCAAGCGGGCGGTGATCTCGAAGGACTTCGCCCCCTGGCGCACGGCCGTCCAAAACATGGCCAGGGGAAAACGCCCCGCGTTGGCAATGGCGTCGTTGAGGGTCAGCGGCAACTTTCCGTAACAGCACTTGCCGCAGACCGTGCAGTGGAAACGCCTCTCCATCAGGCGCCGCAGCACTTCTTGTATTTCCTGCCAGAACCGCAAGGACAGGCTTCGTTGCGGCCGACCTTGCCGACCTGGCGCGGCGGACCCTTTGGGTTTACCCGCCCGCCGGAGCATACCCAGCGCCCCTGCTGGCGGCGGAAGTTCGACAATTCGTGATGAACGCGCTGCTCGCCACGCAAACGGAAGCGGCTTATGAATTCCACCGATCCGGTTTCATCATCGACGCCGCCACCGGTGATGGCGCGAATTTCCAGGCCTTGCCATTTTGCGTCGTTGGCAATGCTCTCGGCCTCGATCTGGTCGAATTCGCCGATGATTTCAGGCCCCAGCGTATCGGCCAGATAGCCGATATTACCCAGCACGAAGGCGCTATAGCGCGACCGCATCAGCGCCTCGGCGGTCGGCGCCGACTGGTTGGCGATGACCGGGCCGCAGCAATTGTCGAGATCTTGCCCGGAACCGCATGGACATGGCGCCGTGGAAGTGATCTTTTCCCCCAATAATGACGGGTTTTTCGATTTCATGCGGGAACAATAGCCTTGAACATCACCGCCGACAACGCCCGCCCCCTCCTATCATGTCCGGGGACGGCAATGATGGTGTATTATATCCTGGTGGATAAATAGGAACGATGATGGCCAAGGACAAAGGCAAACTTCCAGCCAGGGAATCATCGAAGGCCGAGGTCGACGCCTTCCTTGACAAGATGGCCGCCGTTCCCGCCGGCAAGCGGGCGGGACGCCCCGGCCGCCTGATATTCGCCATGGACGCCACGGCCAGCCGCCAGCCCATGTGGGATAAGGCGGCCCATATCCAGGGCGAGATGTTCGTCGAGACGGCGGCGCTGGGCGGGCTTGAGATACAGCTCACCTTCTACCGCGGTTTCGGGGAGTTCAAGGTCTCGCAATGGACGGCCAAATCGGATGAGCTGAACCGCCTTATGACCTCGGTGTTCTGCCTGGCCGGCGAGACCCAGATAGCCAAGGTGCTTAGCCATACCATCAACGAAACCAAGAAGGAAAAGGTCGACGCCCTGGTTTTCATCGGCGACTGCATGGAAGAGGACGTCGACAAACTGGGCGCCATGGCCGGCGAGTTGGGGCTTCTCGGCGTTCCCGCCTTCATGTTCCACGAGGGCGGGGACCCGATTGGCGCCTTCGGCTTTCAACAGGTGGCCCGCCTTACCAACGGCGCCTATTGCAGCTTCGACGCATCCAGCCCCCATGTCCTCAAGGACCTTCTAAGCGCTGTCGCCGTCTACGCCGCCGGCGGCCGCAAGGCGCTCGAGGACATGGCCGGCAAACGGGGCGGCGAGGCGTTGCGCATTGCCCACCAGGTGAAGAGAGGCTGAGCCATTGCTTTCCTACATGATCCTCGGCCTCGCCCTGCTTTCGGGGCTGTTGCTGGCCAGCCGCTGGTTCGTCTCCGCCGATCCCAAGGCCATAGTCAGAGTCCTGAAATGGCTGCTGTTCGGACTGATCGGCTTGATCGTGGTTTATTTCGTCATTAACGGCCGTCTGGTCTGGGCCTTCATGACCCTGCCGGTTCTCCTTCCCTGGCTGATGCGGCTCAGGTCGGCGGCCCGGATGGCCAAGAATTTTTCGCGGATGGCGTCGGCTGGGGCCGGCGGATACGGGGCCGGGGACGGACAGGCCTCCGAGGTCGAGACCAGATACCTCAAGATGACCCTGGACCACGCAAGCGGGGCCATGAACGGCGAGGTCAGGGAGGGTCCATACGCCGGGCGGAGCCTTCAATCGATGTCGCTTGATGAACTGGTCGACCTGCTCGAGACCTGCCGGCGCGACGATCCGCCTTCGTCGCAGGTGCTGGAGGCCTATCTGGACCGGGTCCAGCCGGGATGGCGCGAAAATGCCGGGGCGGGCCATGGCGGCGGCCAGTCCGGGGGCAGGGAGGGGGCATCCTTCGCCGGCGGCGCCATGAGCCGGGAAGAGGCGTTGAAGATACTGGGCCTCGAGGAAGGGGCCTCGAAAGAACAGGTAAAAGAGGCCCACCACCGCCTGATGGCCGGCCTTCATCCCGACCACGGCGGCTCCAACTACCTGGCCTCCAAGATCAACCAGGCCAAGGAAGTGCTGGAAAAGTGACCCTGTCTGTCCGCTCTCTTGCCCCATGTGGCCGGTTGTGGCACAAAGGCCGCGCCCGCCCCGCCAACAGCGTCTGGATGCCATCTGAATGATTAAAGCAGTCCGAAAAGCAGTATTTCCGGTGGCCGGTCTTGGGATCCGGTTCCTGCCGGCGACCAAGGCCATGCCAAAGGAAATGCTGACCATCGTCTACAAGCCGCTGATCCAATACGCCGTCGAGGAGGCCCGGGCCGCCGGCATCGAGGAATTCGTGTTCGTCACCGGGCGGGGCAAGACCGTCATGGCCGACCATTTCGACCATAGTTACGAGCTCGAGCAGGTGCTGGCCGAGCGCGGCAAGGACAAGGCCCTGGATTCGATCCGCGAATGGATGCCCGAGCCGGGACAGATCAGCTTCACCCGCCAGCAAAACCCCCTCGGCCTGGGCCATGCCGTGTGGTGCGCCCGCAACTTCATCTCCGGTGAGCCTTTCGCGGTGCTGCTGGCCGACGACCTGATACTGGCCGAACCGGGGTGCCTGAGCCAGATGGTGGAGGCCTACAACGAAGTAGGGGGCAACGTGGTCGCCGTCGAGGACGTGCCCCGCGAGATGACCAACCGTTACGGCATCCTCGACGTGGTTGAGGACGACGGACGGCTGGCCAGCGCCCGTGGCCTGGTCGAAAAGCCGGACCCCGGCGAGGCCCCCTCCACGCTGTCGATAATCGGGCGCTACATCCTCCAGCCCGAGGTGTTCGTTCACCTCAACAAGCTCGAGCGCGGGGCCGGCGGCGAGATACAGCTTACCGACGCCATGGCTCGTACGATCGGCCCCATTCCCTTCCACGGCCTCAGGTTCGACGGCCGGCGCTTCGATTGCGGCCACAAGCTGGGATTCATCGAAGCAAACATCGCCTTTTCCCTGAAGCGCCAGGATGACGGCCTGGGTTCACGGGTCCGCGAGATGCTGAAGGGATACCAGTGATGGCCAATAATTTTTCTAAAAGGAAATAATCAATGCGCGTTGCGATGATCGGCACCGGCTACGTCGGCCTGGTTTCCGGGGTATGCTTTTCGGAATTCGGACACGACGTGGTTTGCGTCGACAAGGACACCGACAAGATCGCCCGCCTCAATGAGGGCGATGTCCCCATCTTCGAGCCGGGGCTGGAGGACCTTATGGCCTCCAACGTCAAGGCCGGCAGGCTGTCGTTCGCCACCAACCTCAAGCAGGCGGTAAACGGGGC
>JAZFTA010000049.1:0-6450 GCA_036446415.1 Rhodospirillales bacterium
AGTCGTAGAGGGCGCCTTCCATAAGGATGCCCAGGGCGCCGCTCAGGCCGAGCTGGATTATGAACTTCATGCCGAAGGCGAAGCCCCGCCAATGGCTGGGGGTGTATCTGGCAAGCAGGCGGTTCTCCGCCGGCAGGACCCCGGTGTTGGTGGAAATCATTATCATGATGACGACGACAAGGGCCGGACCGCCTAGTGACGAGGCGACTAACAGTAACGGCACCTGCAGGGCGAATGCGGTCAGGTAGACGACCTTCAACGGGCACCGGTCGGCCAGGTACCCGCCAAGCAATTGCATGCCGCCGGCGAAGAAATAGACCACCGCGACCAGGGTGGAAGCGCCCAGTACGCCGCCTTCGGAAAATTCCGCCATGCGCACCGAAAATACCTTGGGCAGCCCCGACTGCGTCGCCTGGTAGATCAGTCCGGTGCACAGAATGGTCACCAGCAGGACCAAATAGGCGCGGACCCGGTCATGGCGCGAAGCCGGCTGATCGGGTGCGCGGTCCGTCTTGGCTTCTATTATCAGGCCCCGGGCGATCAGGACGTAAAACACAAACCCGGTCGCCACTATGACGGCGCCGGGAATCATGAAAGCAAGCCGCCAACTGGAAAAATCCACCAGAAAGCCGGTGAGAATGGCGGCCAGTCCCGGACCTAAGGCCCCGAATACGCCGTTGACGCCCAGGGCCATGCCTTTTTTTTCGGCGTGGCGCAACAGCCAGGCTATCCCAACAGGATGGTATATGGAGGCGAAAAGCCCGGTTACGGCAAGCCACAGGGCTATCATTGCCGGCGTCGCGGCGAGTCCGGTCATGACCATGCCGGCCCCGGTGCCGATGAAGTATATCCCCATCATGCCGGTGGAGCTCCAGCGGTCGCCGAGCCAGCCGGCCAGCGGAGCCACGAGCCCGAACATGACATTGCCGGCGACCATTAGGGCGATCAACTCGCCATGACTGAGCCCCAGTTCATCCTCGAGGGCCAGCGCGACGATGTAGAAAATAGGCGCGAACAGATGCGAATAGGTATGGCCAGCGCAGGAAAACCCAAGGGACAGGCGGTCTGAGAGGTTATTGGACATGTCTAATTCCCGATTGGGCTCCATACAGCGCCATCAGGAATGGCCCGACACAAGCCCGGAAACGGCGCGAAGATGGGATTAAAGCAATCCCAAGTCCAACAATGAAAGGGAAAAAATAAGCGATTTTAAGGGATCAAAGCCTTATGGACGGCTTTTGGGATGTCCTCGCGGGCCAGACCCTTCCTGGCCAGCTGCCCGTCGCTCATGGCGGACAGGCGGTTCCAGGTCCTGGACGCCTTGAGGGCGCGGAAATACATGGAAAAGAATTCCCGGGCGGCGCAGGAACGGTAGCCCAGCAGGCACGGAAATCCAATCTTGAAGGCGCGAAGAACCAGGGCCGTCATTTTATTTATCCAATCTTACTTATCGTCCGATACATTTGCCGGCGCCATATATTTGCCGGCGCCAATGGCCTCAGGCGGCCCCGGTCACGATCCTGCCGACGGCGCGGGGGACGTCGTCGCGGGCCATGCCCATTTCGGCCAGCCGCCGATCGCTCATGACGGCGAGGGTGTTCCAGGTCCTGGCCGCCTCAACGGCGCGGGAAAAGTGGGAGAAGAAACCGTCGACGGCGCCGATCAGGGCGGGGAGGCCCATCAGGCCCATGAGGGGGCGAACCGAAAGAGTGTGAATGGCCAATGTAGTCATTTTTTCGTCCTATATGCTAATATGCTGATATTTTTTTTATTCTTTTATTTTATCGAGTTGATCTACAGTTTAGAATCATTCCGTGGTATACCAAATACCATATACCATCCCTCGGGCCTATGTCAACCGCTTTTTTACTTTGTTCTTATATTTCTTATGTATTCATTCCCGCCCCGAAAAAAAAGCTTAAAAAACAAGGCGCAGCATTGCGTTCGGCGCATGGTCGGCCACGCCGCTAATGTGTTTTCGGGTTTTTTTAAAAAAAAGCGGCGCCGGCGTTAAGGCCGGCGCCGCATATGGTTATGTGGACAGGGCCGGCGACTATTCGACGCTGAACGGCAGCACTCCCGGCACGTGCCACTTTTCCCACATGTCGTCGATCTTCGACTGGAAGTAGTCGATGTCTTCATCGGTGAAGTGGGCGAAGCGTCCCTGCCTCGACAAATATTCGCGGATCGGCCTGCGTTTAAACCTTCCGCTCACGATGTTCTTGGACTTGCCGTACATCGTGAGCACGCCATTCTCGATCTCGTAAAGAGGCCAGGCTCCGGATTCAACCGCAAGTTCGCCCAGTTCGTTGGCGTACATCGGATCGAAGTCCCAGCCCTTGGGGCAGGGGTTCAGCGAGTGAATGAAGGTCGGCCCGCCGATCGACAGCGCCTTTCTGATCTTGTTCAGGTTGTCGACAGGGTAGGATGGGGAGACGGTAGCCACGTATTTGCATTCGGGATGGCCCGTCGCGATCATCGGCGCCATGTTCTTCTTCCAGCGCTTGTGCATGATGCGGTGAAGCTTTCCCGGCGGGGTAAAGGTGGTGTTGGCGCCCCACGGAGAAGACCCCGAAACCTGGATATCGGTATTGGCGTAGGTCTCGTTGTCGTAGCAATATATAAGCAGGTTGTAATGGGTGTGCTGGAGGGCCGCCGAAATGGCCGACAGGCCCATGTCGATGCCGCCTCCGTCGCCGCACACGGCGATGACGTTTATCTTCTCCTTTTTCATCTTGCCCTTGCGCATCAAGGCCCGCAGGCCGGCGGCGGTGCCGGTGGCCGAGGAGCCGCATGATCCGAGCTGGGTATGCATCCACGGCACCACCCACGGGGTCGTGTAATAGGTGGTGTTGGCCACGTACATGCAGCCGGTGCTGGTCAGGACGATGGTGCGCGGACCCGCCGCCTTGGCCATCAGCCTCATGCCCTGGGCCGACAGACAACCCTGACAGGTGCGGTGGCCCGAGGTGTAATACTCCTCGTGGGCCGCTTTCTTTGGCCCCTTCCATTGATCGAGAACAGGGGGCGAGGTGTAGTCTTCGGATTTCACGTTTGCTTTTGTCATGATGGTTATTCCCTCACTCCAATCCAGTATGTCTCTTGATCGTCGGTTTTGCCGCCGGCGGCGGCGTCTAAGGCCATGTCGGCGATATGGATCACGTCTTCGGTGCTTACCTCGCGTCCGCCCAGGCCGGCGATGTATGAAATGACCTTGGGACGGTTGTCCGCGGCATAAAGGGCCGAGCGCAGTTCGTTGGCCAGCACCCCGCTGTTGTAGGGGGAGCCCAAACCGTAGTCGCGGTCGATGACGCCGACGGCGCTGACCCCTGAAAGCGCTTCGCGCAGTTCCTCGGTGGGGAACGGACGGAACCACCTGATCCTGATGAAGCCGACTTTCTTGCCCTGCTGCCTCAGCTTGCGGACGCCGACCTTGACCGGCATCTCCAGGGTTCCCATGCCGACGAAGGCGATCTCGGCGTCGTCCATCATGTAGCGCTCGATGAAGGGTTCTTCGTTTCGCCCGAACTTCTTGTTGAAGTCCTCGTAGGCCTCGACGATTACTCCCTTGGCGCGGCGCATCGCCTGGTCGCTCTGCATGCGGATTTCCATCAACCAGTCCTCGTTGACCTGGGGGGCGATGGTGATCGGGTTGTCGGGATGTAACAGCTTCTTGCCCCGCTCATAGGGCGGCAGGAAGCTGTCCACCGTCGCCTTGTCCGGAATGTCCACCATCACCTGTGAGTGGGTGAGGAAGGCGCCGTCGCAACTGATGGCGCAGGGAAGGGAGACCCGCGAATCCTCGGCCACGCGATAGGAGATCAGGGTGGTGTCCAGGGCCTCCTGGGCGGTGGCGACCCACGACAGCATCCAGCCGAGGTCGCGCACCGCAAGGGCGTCGTTGTGCTCGGTCCCGAAGGCGCCGGGGTCGTCCAGGGCCCGGTTGCCGACCATGGCGACTACGGGCAGCCGCAGCCCGGCGGTGACCGCCAGGGCCTCGAATGCGTAGAGCCAGCCGACGCCGCTGGAACCGGTAAACACGCGGGCTCCGACCGTCGAGGCGTGTTTTACTATTTCGAACTGCGAGTGTTCACCCTCGGCGATGATGTATTCGCAGTCGAATTCCCCGTCGGCGATCATCTTCGACACATACTGCATCACGGTGTCGTACGGCCGGATCGGGTAGGCCGTGATAACGTCGACGTCGGCGAGGCGGCAGGCATGTGAAATGGCTTCACTGCCGCTGATCAGTTCCCTGACCCCGCCGTCCGCCGCCCCGGCGTCGGATTTATTGGCGGTGGCTGCTTTAGGCGGATTCATTGGCTATCTCCTCGGCGTACTGGCCTAAGTGGTGGAACCCGTGCGAGCGGGCGGGCCGGTTGGAAATTTTCCCCAAAAGCCAGGCAGAATAGGACTCCTTGTCCTTGGTCCACATTTCCCACTGGCATGCGTTGTCGTCGAAGGCTTCCTCGTTGACCATGGTTACGCACTCCTTCACCGGGCATACGTCCTCGCAGATGCCGCAGCCGCAGCAGGCTTCCATGTTGGCGTCGTAGAAACCGTCGGGGGTGATGTCGAAGCTGCCGTCGGGACAAGTCAGCCAGCACAGCGTGCACTTGGTGCAGGTGTCGAAGTTGATCACCGGGCGCATGGTGCGGGTCGAGAATTTCCTGAAGGTTTCGCTGCGTCCGGGGGTGTAGCCGCCCTCCCTGCCGGGAATGTCCTGGCGAACGGACTGGGCGGGGATCGATACGCACTCTCCCATCTTGGTCCAGCCGGGAAGTTCGAAATCGAAGGTCGGCCGGTCGCTGCCCTGGCCGGCTGAGACGGAAACCGTGTCCGTCCTGTCATGGGCTTTCTTGGCGGCCGCCACCTTCTTGTCGTCTTTCCACTGGTCTTGGATGGCCTGCGTTATGGTGTCCAGGCTGACGATATGGGGGGCGATCTTGGCCAGGGCGCCAAGGATCTTCACATCGGTGTGATCGTCCTTGTAGACAAACTTTCCGGCTAAACTGGCCGGGGATTTGATGATCGCCAGATCGTAGGGCTCGTCGCGGCGGTGGATGTCGTTGATCAGCTTGTTGGAGGATTGGGTTGAGGTGATCAAGAGCGTGCCGCCTCCCTTGAGCATGCTGTTGATCGGTTGCAGACCGTACCAGGCCCAGGATTCGATGCCCTTGCACATGGTGTCGTCGGCAACGATGGTCACATCGGCGGCGTCGGGCTGATAGGCGGCGAGGACCTCTTGAAGTTCCTCCTCGGTATCAGAGACAACCGCGAACTGTTTGGCAGGGATGCCGTTGCGCTCGGGCGAATCGCTATAACGTCCAAAGGCCATCCCGATCTTGCCGTCGATGCTGGCGGCCAGAACGATCCCGCGGCAGATGTTCTTGGCCAACGTTCCCTGGAATACGCCACGGTATACAACCTCTACCGAATGGGTGCTCATTCATACTCCTCCATTTTTGATCGTTGTTGTTTTTGGTTGTCTTTGTTAATTCGGATGATTGTCAATCCAGATAGTCGATATGTGTTTTGACGTGGTCCGCCAGGTTAAGC
Source organism: Rhodospirillales bacterium (assembly GCA_036446415.1). GTDB lineage: Bacteria > Pseudomonadota > Alphaproteobacteria > Rhodospirillales > 2-02-FULL-58-16 > JAZFTA01. The sequence continues at coordinate 5,560 of JAZFTA010000049.1, forward strand.
GTGTGTTCGCGGACCAGGCGCTCGGCCAGGTCCGCGTCACGGGCCTCGAGGGCCTCGATTATGTGCATGTGATCGATGATCGAACGGTCCGGACGGTCGTCATCGGATATGGTCCCGGCCCTGATCGAGCGCATGTGGATGAACAGATTGTCGGCAATATCCTTAATAAGCTTGCAGGAACTCATGGTCAGGATGGTCTGGTGGAACCGGATGTTGGTTTCGGAGTACTCGTCGATATGGGCCCGTATCTGGCCGTCTTCGAATTCCGTGAACATCTTTCTCAGGGATTCGATATCCCGGTCCCCGGCGTTTTTTGTGATCAGCCGGGCCGCCATGCTCTCCAGGGCCGCCCACACGGTGATCATCTCCAGGATTTCCTCCTTGGTCTTGCGGACGATGAAAACGCCGCGCCTGGGTACGATCCTGACCAGCCCCTCCTGCTCCAGACAGGCCAGGGCCTCCCTGAGCGGCGTCCTGCTTATGGCGAACTGTTCGGCGAGACGGCGTTCGTCGAGACGCAGCTGGGCGTTCTCGGCGTAGATGTTCATGTTGCAGATGGCCTCTTTCAAGGAGTTGTAGATCTTTTCCTTGAGGCTTATGTCGTCGTTGATGGGCTTTACAACCAAGCTTACAACCGTCATTTCACACCCCTATAAAGTTAATAAAATCAAAGAGTTGCATTTCCACGCCGATGTTTTGGAAGGCTTGTCCGCTGGTCTGGTATACCGTATGCCAGACCAGCGGCATTGGCAATCGTTATTTCTTTTTTTAGCGGCGGCGGGCGTGGTTTCTATCATCGCCGCCTCCCTACAACGGCCCTTTCGAGGGGCGGTTGGATGAAATAGTATTCTTTATAATTTTGACCAGGGGCATGGCGAAAAGGATGATGGC
>JAZFTA010000050.1:0-12105 GCA_036446415.1 Rhodospirillales bacterium
TGAAAACGCCGCCATCGAGAACAAGACTCACCCCGCCAAGTGGACAAAGTCCAATATCTCCACCATGCGCCGCCAGCTTAAATCCATGGGACTTTCCTATGACTGGGGCCGCGAACTGGCCACCTGCGATCCCGGCTATTACCAGTTCGAGCAGAAGATGTTTCTCGATTTCCTCGGTGAAGGGCTGGCCTACCGCAAGGAATCCTGGGTCAACTGGGACCCGGTGGAAAATACCGTCCTGGCCAACGAGCAGGTCATAGACGGCAAGGGATGGCGTTCGGGGGCCGAGGTTGAAAAGCGCCAGCTGTCCCAGTGGTTCCTCAAGATCACCGCCTTCGCCGACGACCTTTTGGCCGAACTGCCGAACCTGGAACGCTGGCCCGAAAAGGTAAGGCTGATGCAGGAAAACTGGATCGGCCGTTCCGAGGGTGCGCATATCTATTTTGAGTTGATCGGACGCCCCGACCGTCTTGAAGTCTACACCACCCGCCACGATACCATCTTCGGCGCCACCTTCTGCGCCGTCGCCGCCAATCATCCGCTGGCCCGTGAGCTGGCCGAGGAAAACAGTGAACTGGCCCTCTTCATCGCCGATTGCAACCGGCTCGGGACCACCGAAGCAGCCATCGAGACCGCCGAGAAACTAGGTTTCGATACCGGCGTCAAGGCCCGCCATCCGTTTCTTGAGGACACCGAGATTCCTGTCTTCGTCGCCAATTTCGTACTCATGGAATACGGTACCGGAGCCATCTTCGGGTGTCCGGCCCACGATCAGCGCGACCTGGATTTCGCGGGCAAGTACGGTCTCGACGTAATCCCCGTGGTCGCCCCGCCGGAAGAAGGGGAATCCGGTTTCGTCATCACCGACGAAGCCTATGTCGGCGAAGGCATAATGATAAACTCCGATTTCATAAACGGCATGAGCATCGGCGACGCCAAATCGAAAATCGCCGACCGCCTTGAGAAAGCGGGGGCCGGAATGCGGGCGGTCAATTTCCGTCTCCGCGACTGGGGCGTGTCAAGGCAGCGTTATTGGGGCTGCCCGATACCGATAATCCACTGTCCCGATTGCGGCGCCGTTCCGGTATCTCAATCCGATCTCCCGGTCACCCTGCCCGAAGACGCCGACCTTGAATGCGCCGGCAACCCTCTGGAGCACCATCCCACATGGAAGGACGTCGATTGCCCGACCTGTTCCAAACCGGCCCGGCGCGAGACCGATACCTTCGACACTTTTTTCGAATCTTCCTGGTATTTCGCCCGTTTCTGTTCACCCCACTCAGAGAATGCCTTGGACCGCTCGGCCATCGATTACTGGATGCCGGTGGATCAGTACATCGGCGGAATTGAACACGCCGTGCTGCACCTTCTGTATTCCAGGTTTTTCATGCGGGCCCTCAAACAGTGCGGCTATACCGATATTAAAGAGCCGTTTTCGGGACTCCTGACCCAGGGCATGGTCTGTCACGAGACCTACACCGACATGAAGACGGGTGAATGGGTTTTTCCCCAAGACCTGCAACTCGATGATGACGTTCTTACCAATTCCAGAACCGGCAACCGGGTCAGCGCCGGCCGTTCCGAGAAGATGAGCAAGTCGAAAAAAAACGTCGTCGACCCCGAGGCTATAATCGACGCCTACGGAGCCGACACGGCGCGGCTGTTCATGCTTTCCGACAGCCCTCCTGACCGGGATTTGGACTGGGCCGACGCCGGGATCGAAGGGGCATGGCGATACATCAATCGGCTGTGGCGCATGGTCACGCAACCTTTAGTTAATTTTCCCCCTGCAAACTCTCCCAGACCCGGACGCCTTTCGCCGGCCGCCGCCAAGGTCAATCAGGCCATACACAAAACCATCGCCTGGGTTTCGGAGGACCTTGACAGGTTTCATTTCAACAAGGCCGTGGCCCGGATAAGGGAACTGTCCAATCTTCTGGATGGACTAAACGCAAAAGATGACGGCGCCCCGTGGGTCGGCCGCCAAGGCGCCGAAACCATCACCCGGCTAATCGGCCCCATGATGCCCCACATCGCCGAGGAGCTTTGGCGGCAACTTGGATACGAGACCATGTTGGCGGACATGCCATGGCCGGCGATTGACGAAACCCTGCTTGAAGATGAAAATGTCACCATCGCAGTACAGGTCAACGGTAAGCTGCGCGGCACCGTTGAACTACCGAAAGACTGCGACGAGGAAAGCGCCCGCAACGCGGCTCTGGCGCTGCCCAACGTCGCCAGGACCGTCGGGGACAAGCCGGTGCGCAAGGTTATCGTGGTGCCGGACAGGATTATTAATGTCGTTATTTAGGCTGCTTTCATTTTTCGCCGCCGTAATCGCCATCGGGGCCTGCGGTTTTCAGCCCATGTATGGACAACGGGCCGGAAACACCGCCACAGAGGACCTGGCCGCCATTGAAATAAAGCCTATCTCCGGGCGGATTGGCCAATATCTTCACAATCAACTTCTCGATCGGCTGAACCCCCGTGAGCGCCCTGTCAATCCTGAATATGTATTGAGGGTCACGCTGGTGGAAAGCGTTACGCGCCTTGCGGTGCGCAAAAGCGCCCTGGCGACCCGCGCCAACCTTGTTCTGAACGCAAATTTTATCCTTTACGGCGCGAGGTCCGAAAAAATGAACTCCCTGTTCTCGGGAAAAAGCGAAGTGACCAGCAGCTACAACATTTTTGATTCCGATTTCGCAACCCTGATGGCTGAAAAGGAAGCCCGCAATCGCGCCGCTATCGAAATCAGCAACAACATACGGGCCCGGCTGACCGTGTTCCTGCAACAAAGGAAGGCTTCTCAAGGCCCGCCCGGAAAGTGAAAATCACCGCTTCACGCATAAAGAACTTCCTGGCCCGCCCCGACCCCGGGATGTCATGCTTGCTGTTATACGGCCCCGACCAGGGCCTGGTCCGCGAAAGAGCGGATGTCCTTGTCGCCAACATCGTCGAAGACTTGAACGATCCGTTCCGGGTGGCCGAGGTTTCCGGTGACCAGATGAAAAACGACCCGGCGCTTCTCAGCGACGAAGCCAACGCCATGTCATTCACCGGCGGACGCCGGGTGGTGCGGGTGCGGGCCGCCACCGACGCCACCTCAGGAATTTTCAAGAGTCTGTTCGGCGGCGGCCGGCTCGATTCCCTTGTGGTGGTAGAGGCCGGCGAGCTGGGCCCCCGTTCATCCCTGCGCGGGGCTTTTGAAAAAGCCGAAAATGCCGCGGCAATAGCCTGCTATGTGGATGATTCCCGTACTCTCAGGGCGGTGATCACCGAGACTCTGGCCGGCCACGGACTTACCGCCGCCCCGGACGTGCTGGCCTTTCTTGAGGAGCGGTTGGGGGCCGACCGCGTCATAACCAGGGGTGAGCTGGATAAACTGGCGCTGTATATGGGAGAGCCCGGCGCGGTCCGGATTGAAGACGCGCTGGCCTGTATCGGCGATGGCGCCGCCACCAGTCTGGAGGCTGTCGTATACGCCGCCGCCAGCGGAGAGAAAGGCCGATTGGACAGGGCCTTGGAGCGCGCCTTCGCCGAAGGGACTCCGCCGGTACGGGTGCTCAGGGCCGCCGCCCGGCATCTGTTGAGGCTGCATCAGGCGGCCGGCATGGTCTCGCAAGGCAAGACCCCGGACCAGGCGATGAAAGCCCTAAGGCCTCAGGTCATCTTCAAGTTCGCCGATCGCTTCCGCGACCAATTGCGGCGATGGCCAGAGCCGCGTCTGGCCGAGGCCCTGGAGGTGATCACCGAGGCCGAAGTGGGCTGCAAAACGACCGGCCTTCCCGACCATGCCATATGCAGCCGGGCCTTGATGCGAATGGCCCAGACGGCGCGCCGCCCCAGGACCTGACAAGAGCCTGACCGGCGGCGAAGCAAACCAAAAAATAAAGGCGTACAAGTAGAGCTTTGTTTTTCCTGGGATTACTCCCTAGGCCTGGGCATCCTTGCCCGGGCCGACGTTAGCGCCGTGGCTGAGGCGATGGAGGATGTCGTCCAGTTGCTCCAGGGTGGAATAATGAATGGTGATGGAGCCGCCCTTTCCCTTGAAGTTGATCGCCACCTTGAGACCCAGCATGTTGGCAAGGTCTTTTTCCAGGGCCCTGGTGTCGGCATCTTTCCGGGTCGGCTTGGCGGCCTGCTTGCCGGCCGGTCGGGCGCCGTTCTGCTGGGCCAGCTTTTCGGTCTGGCGGACGTTGAGCCCTTCTTTCACCACCTTGAGGGCCAGCCCCTGGGGATCCTTTACGTTAAGCAGGGCCCGGGCGTGGCCGGCGCTTAAAGAGCCTTCGTCCAGCATTTTCTTGACCTGATCGGGCAGGCCCAAAAGGCGCATCATGTTGGCCACATGGCTGCGGCTCTTGCCCACCGCCTTGGCCAGGTTTTCCTGGGTATGGCTGAACTCTTCCATCAGCCGGTCATAACCTTCGGCCTCTTCAAGGGGCGAAAGGTCCTGGCGTTGCAGGTTTTCAACCAGGGCCACCTCAAGCGCTTCCTGGTCGCTGAGGTCCTTGATGATGATCGGGACTTCATGCAGCTTGGCCCGCTGGGCGGCCCGCCAGCGCCGTTCGCCGGCGATGATTTCAAAGACATTCGCCTGATCGGCAAGGCGGCGCACCAATAACGGCTGAAGTATGCCTTTTTCCCGGATCGATTCGGCCAGTTCATTTATCTGGACCTCGTCCATTGCATGGCGCGGCTGAAAGCGTCCCGGCTGGAGGAATTCAATGGGCACGGTCTTGGAAGACCTGAGTTTGTCCAGCTCGGCATAGTCCTCGACCTCGTCGCCAAGCAGGGCCGACAGTCCACGCCCTAGGTTCTTGCGCTTGCCTTCCTCGGCCGTCATGTTATGGCCTGCCTTTCGCGGCGCAGCACCTCGCCGGCCAAATGCAGGTAGGCTTGCGAGCCGGCGCAGTTCATGTCGTAGACCAGCACCGGACGGCCGTGCGACGGGGCTTCGGAAACCCGGACGTTGCGGGGAATGACCGTTTTGTAGACCTTGTCGCCGAAATGATCGCGGACATCATTCGCCACCATTCCAGACAAGTTATTGCGTTTATCGAACATGGTTAACACAATACCTTGTATTTCAAGTCCTGGATTGAAAGCTTGTTCCACTCTTTCAACGGTTTTTATCAGGTGGCTTATGCCTTCCAGGGCGAAGAATTCGCATTGCAGTGGAACCAGCACCGCATGGGCGGCGACCAGGGCGTTGATGGTCAGCAGGCCCAGCGCCGGCGGACAGTCGATCAGGATGTAGTCGTAGTCGGTGGAAATGGCTGAAACGGCCTGGCGCAATTGGAACTCGCGGCGCTCGACGTCCACCAGCTCGATCTCGGCCCCCGACAGATCGACCCCCGAAGGAACAATCTTCAGACCCGGGATCGAGGTATCCAGCGTTACTTCGCTTATTTCCGCCTGGCCGATCACTACGTGGTAGGAATTGCGGACCCTTTCCCGGCGCTCAATCCCCAGGCCCGTGCTGGCGTTACCCTGGGGGTCCATGTCGATTATCAGGACCTTCTTTTTAACGGCCGCCATGGCGGTCGCCAGATTAATGGCGGTGGTGGTCTTTCCGACCCCGCCTTTCTGGTTGGCGATGGCTATTATTCGCGGTTTGCGGGCTTGCCCGGTCGAGATCTGTTCAATGGTCACGTCGAGAAATCCTCTTCAGTTTCAGGATCACCCCAGAACGATCCGTCAGGCTTTTGACTTTTACTGTCTCCATAATCCAGTTTTTTTCCGAATCCGTCAATTCCCGATCGTGATTTCGGCCCTTAAGGAACAGGCACAGGGTTGCATTATCCATAAAAGGCTCCGCGTATCCTAAGAGTTTTTCCAAGGGCGCCGTTGCCCGGGCCGTGATGACGCCGGCGATAAACGGCTCCATGTCTTCGATTCGGCTCTCGTGGATTACCGCCGGGGCCGATGTGGCCCGCGCCGCTTGGCGCAGGAAGGCGCATTTCCTCGAGTTGCTTTCCACCAAATGAACTTCGAGGCCGCCGATGACGGCCAGCACCAGTCCGGGAAAGCCGCCACCGCTGCCGATGTCGAGCACGGGCTCGGCGTTGGGGGGCAGATGGGGGAGGATCTGCGCCGAATCCAGCATATGGCGGCGCCAGATGTCCTTGACGGTGGCGGGGCCGATCAGGTTGACGGCGCCCCGCCACTTCACGACCAGTTCCCTATAGGCCGCCAGGCGCTCCATTGTTTCGTCATTAATCCCTGTCTTGACCTGGAATTCCTTCGCCGACATGGGGGTAACTATTTGATTCGCCATCGCAACCAACGCCCTCAAAGGCCGAATGTTTCACGTGAAACGTTTTATTAATAATTCAGGCCAAGGTGCCCTGTGGGCGGCGGCGCACATAACCCAAAAGGGCCACCAGGGCGGCCGGCGTAACCCCTGAAAGGCGGCCCGCGGCGCCGATGGTGGCCGGGCGGGCCTGGCGCAGCTTGGACTGAGCCTCGGCCGACAGGCCGGGAATGGCGTCGAAATCCAGGTCCTGGGGCAGTTCCAGGCCTTCGTCCCGGCGGAAGGCCTGTACGTCGGCTTCCTGCCGTTCAAGGTAGGCCCCATAGCGGGCCTCGATCTCCAGCTGCTCGGCTATATCGGCGGGGATGGCCGCCAGTTGGGGCCACAATTCGGCGAGCCGGGAAATACCGATGCCGGGGTAGGCCAGGATTTGGTGGCCGTTTCGCCTGACCCCGTCCAGGTTGATCCTTATTGAGTAATCGCCGAGGCGGTTGGGGGTGGCGGTCAATTCGCCGAGAGTCCGGCGGGCCTCGTTCAGTGATTTTTCCTTGTCCATAAAGGCCCGGGCCCGAAGCGATGAAACGCATCCAACCCCGATCCCCTTGCCCGTCAGCCTTTGGTCGGCGTTGTCGGCCCGAAGGTTAAGCCGGTACTCGGCCCTGGATGTGAACATTCGGTAGGGCTCGCTGGCGCCCAGCGTCACCAGATCATCGATCATGACCCCGATATAGGCGTCGGCCCGATCAAGCACCAACGGCGCCGCGCCGCCCGCCGCCAAGGCCGCGTTGAGGCCAGCCATCAATCCCTGGGCGGCGGCCTCTTCATAGCCGGTAGTGCCGTTGATCTGGCCCGCCAAATAAAGCCCCTTGGTTTTTCGAACCTCAAGGCTGGGGTTCAGCTCCCGGGGATCGACGAAGTCGTATTCGATGGCGTAGCCGGGCCGGATCATGACCGTATTCTCCAGTCCGGGAATGGTTTTCAGCAGGGCCATTTGCACGGCCTTGGGGAGAGAGGTGGAGATGCCGTTGGGATATACTGTGGTGTCGTCAAGGCCCTCCGGCTCCAGGAAAATCTGGTGGCGCCGGCGGCCGGAAAAGCGCACTACCTTGTCTTCGATGGACGGACAATAACGCGGACCCGGGCTTTCGATTCGCCCTGAATACATGGGTGAGAGGTGCAGGTTGGCGCGGATCAGGTCATGGCTCTCAGGTGTGGTTCCGGTTATGTGGCAGTTCACCTGGGGGGTTTCTATTTTTCGATTAAGAAAGCAGAACGGGACCGGCGGCTGGTCGCCAGGCTGGGCCTCAAGTCCTTGGAAATCTATGGTGGCGCCGTCAAGACGGGGCGGAGTGCCGGTCTTCAGCCGTCCCAGATTTAGGCCCATACGATCAAAGGTTTCGGCCAGCCCGATCGCCGGGGCTTCGCCCACGCGGCCGGCCGGATAATGCTCTTCTCCCATATGGATGACGCCGCGCAGGAATGTTCCGGAGGTCACCACCACCGAGTGGGCCCTGATTTCCTCACCTCCGCCGGTGCGCACCCCGGCCACCTGGGCGCCTTCTCCGATCAGCAGGTCCTCCACTCCGCCAGCCTTGATATCCAATCCGGGCTGCTCTTCCAATAACCTCCGCATCGCCTTTTTATATAGCCGGCGGTCGGCCTGGGCGCGGGGACCACGGACGGCCGGCCCCTTGGACCTGTTGAGGATGCGGAACTGAATGCCGGCCTGGTCTATGGCCCGGCCCATAAGACCGTCCAGGGCGTCGATTTCGCGCACCAGTTGGCCCTTGGCCAAGCCTCCTATGGCCGGGTTGCACGACATCTCGCCCAAGGTCTCGAGCCGGTGGGTCAGGAGCAGGGTCCCGGCCCCAAGGCGGGACGCCGCCGCCGCCGCCTCGCACCCGGCGTGGCCGCCTCCGACGACGATCACGTCATATGAATTGCCGGCTGATTTCATGGCCGGGAATTTAGGGCCGGGTCATGGCGGAGTCAAACCCGGCGGGGAGCAAAGTAAAACCGAATAAAAAAAAACCCCATATTCCGCCGGCCCATGGTTGGGGGAGAAGCCGGCGGGAACGATTCATTTGAAACAGTATTTTGATTCTGTTTTGTTCTTTTGAGCAACCTTACTGTTTCACGTGAAACATCACTTGCCGATACAGAAGTCCCTGAATACTACATCTAGTATATCTTCCACATCGACCCGGCCGGTAATCCGGCCCAGGGCCCGAACGGCGAGGCGCAGGTCCTCGGCCGCCAGTTCACATGTGTCTTCGCCAAGCACGCCCAGGAAACGTTCCATGGATGAGAGGCATTCCTCAAGAGCCAGGCGGTGACGGTGGCGGGTAAGGTGGGGCGAGCCCAGGTCGGGACAGCGCCTGGCCGTTTCCACCTCCAGGGCGGCGATCAGGGCTTCCATGCCCTGGCCGCTTTTGACCGAAATTTCAAGGGCGCGGCGTCCGTTCACGACCAGCGGTTCGGGCCCTGCGCCCAGGTCGATCTTGTTGAGGGCGACGATCGTATCGTCATCCACCAAGGCGTTCATGGCCTCCGGCACGCCGCTTTCGGATGTGAATAGGGCCAGCTTGAGGTCTGAATCCCGGGCCCTGTTCCGGGCCCGGTTCCGGCCTTCCTTTTCCACCTCGCCCAATTTCCCTCCCCCGTCCTCGCCAAGTCCCGCCGTATCGGCGAGAACAGCCGGATAGCCGCCAAGGTCCATATGCACCTCGATAACATCGCGGGTGGTTCCCGCCTCGGCCGAGACAATGGCCGCGTCGCGCCTGGCCAGCCGGTTGAGAAGGCTCGACTTGCCCACATTGGGAGGGCCTATTATCGCCACATAAACGCCTTCGCGCAGCCGCTCGCCGCAATGGCCGTCTTCCAGATGGGCAGCCATCTCCGAGCTTAAATCACCGACATCGGCGCGCACCGTTTCGATAATTTCACCGGGAAGGCTCTCGTCGGAAAAATCAATGGCCGCCTCCATATGGGCCAGGGCGCCGACAAGCCGCGTCCGCCATGATTCGTAAAGCCGCCCCAGCCGGCCCTGCATCTGGCTCAGGGCCTGGCGGCGCTGGGCCGAGGTTTGGGCGCTGACAAGGTCGGCCAGTCCCTCGGCCTGGGTCAGGTCCATCTTGGAGTTCTCGAAGGCCCGGCGGGTGAACTCCCCCGGCTCGGCCAGCCTTAAGTCCTTACACCGGCCAAGGGCCTCCAGCATTGCCGAGACAACCGCCGGACCGCCGTGGATGTGAAGCTCCGCCACGTCCTCGCCGGTAAAACTGGCCGGACCCTCGAACCACAGGGCAAGGCCATCGTCCAACACTTCCCGGCTGGCCGGATCGGTGAATTGCGCCTTGACGGCGCGCCGGGGAACGGGCTTTGAGATCCCGGCAAGTCTGTCCAGTGCGCCGGCGGCTTGCGGCCCCGAAATCCTAATCACCGCCACGCCGGCCCGGCCAGGGCCGCTGGCCAGGGCGTAAATGGTGTCGGTTTTCATGGCTGATATACTATATATAGTGTGATTCACTCATCTGGACGCAACATAATGTGTTCTACTCGTCCTCTGTCCCGGATATGCTTTTCCAGAATCTGGTCCACATCGTATTGGCTCTGGCATTTGTACCAGACTCCTTCAGGATAAATCACCAAGGCCGGTCCGTTCTCGCAACGGTTCAGGCAGCCGGCTGAATTGATTCGGACTCGATCCAATTCCATTTCCGTGGCCTTGGCTTTCATATATTCAAGAAGCCCGGCCCCGCCGCGTTCGGCGCACGATCCCCGGGGATGGTCCTCGGGGCGCTGGTTGGTGCAGATAAAAACATGGCGGTCGAAAAAAAGTGGCGGATCGCCGGATGGGTTGTTCATGGGTGTTTGTCCTTTGTGGTTTCAGTTTCGACTGAAAGGCCTAGTTCCGCTGGGCTGTACTAGTTGTTTGGCGACCGTAAAATTATGACAGACCGAAGAGAGGCGCAAAAGAAATCGCCATGCCCCGGGTTGAGGCCGGGCGGGTCAAGCATGTAAACTTTCATTCATGGCCTATCTATCCATGAATTCGCCGTACGGCCAGATTACCCTGTTTGAGGATGACGGGGCGCTGGTGGCGATTGAATGGGGAGGCGGACCCGAGCCGTCCACATCACCCTTGCTGGGCGACGCCAAGATGCAGCTTGACGCCTATTTCGACGGCCGGCTGAAGTCCTTCGACCTTCCCTTGAAACCTCCGGGCACGCCCTTTCAGAAGGATGTCTGGAAGCGGATGATCGACATCCCCTACGGCTTCACCGCCACCTACGGAGAGATAGCCAGAGACATGGACAGCGCGCCCAGGGCGGTCGGCGGGGCCTGCGCCAGGAACCCCATACCGATCGTCATACCATGCCACAGGGTTGTCGGCGCAAACGGAAAAATGGTTGGTTATTCCGGCGGCGGCGGCGTCGAAACCAAACGCGCCCTGCTTCGCCTGGAAGGGCTGGAAGGAATGTCCTGACATGACTGAAACGATCAAGGCCGTACGCATTCACCAAACCGGCGGACCGGAGGTCCTGAGCTACGAGGACGTAGAGATCGGCGCCCCCGGACCGGGCCAGGTCAGGGTGCGCCACTCGGCCATCGGCCTCAACTTCATCGACGTCTACCACCGCACCGGCCTTTATCCCTTGGGCGACCTGCCGGCCATGATCGGTTTGGAGGGAGCCGGGACCATCGTGGCGGCCGGTCCCGGCGTCGAGGGGCTTGAGGAAGGAGGGCGCGTCGCCTACGCCTCCCCGCCGGCGGGAGCCTACGCCGAGGAACGCATTATCGCGGCCGACCGGCTCATCAAGCTTCCCGACGGCATCGACGAAAGGACGGCGGCGGCGATGATGCTTAAGGGCCTTACCGCCCATTACCTGATCCGGCGCACCTATGAAGTCAAGGAAGGCGACGCTATTCTTATCCATGCCGCCGCCGGCGGCGTCGGCCTATTGGTTTGCCAGTGGGCCAAGCATATCGGGGCGACCGTAATCGGAACCGTCGGCACCAAGGAAAAGGCGACGCTGGCCGCCGCCAACGGCTGCGATCATCCAATCGAATATTCCCGCGAGAATTTTACCGAACGGGTAAGGGAGATAACCGGCGGCGAAGGTGTCTCCGTGGTCTACGATTCCATAGGCAAGGACACCTTCGAAGGATCGCTCGATTGTCTTAGGCCGATGGGCATGATGGTGAGTTTCGGCAATGCGTCGGGCCCCGTACCGGCCTTCGAGCCGGCCATGCTGGCGGCCCGGGGATCGTTGTTTTTCACCCGGCCCAGCCTTATGCATTACACCGCCAAGGCCGGTGATTTGCAGGCCGGGGCCAGGGAGCTTATGGAAGTGGTCGGGGCCGGCCATGTCAGGGTTTCCGTCAACCAGACCTATGCCCTGAAGGACGCCGCCAAGGCCCATGAGGACCTGGAGGCGCGCAAGACCACAGGCTCGACGCTGCTGATCCCCTGATTGATTCGCCCATACATCGATCCGGTAGGGCATCGATTCGGCTGGCCAACGAAAAAGGCCGGGGCTAAAAAAAGCGCCCGGCCTTTTTATCGTAGAAACTTTACGCTGCTAACTGTTCATGGCGTCGAAGAAATCAGCGTTGGTCTTGGAGTCCTTGAGCTTGGAGATCAGGAACTCCATGGCGTCGACCACGCCCATGGGCATCAGTATGCGGCGCAGGACCCACATCTTTGACAGGGTTCCCTTGTCCACCAAAAGCTCTTCCTTGCGGGTTCCCGACTTGGTGATGTCGATGGATGGCCAAACCCGTTTGTCCGACAGCTTACGGTCAAGGATGATCTCCGAGTTGCCGGTGCCTTTGAACTCCTCGAAGATCAC
>JAZFTA010000051.1:0-11173 GCA_036446415.1 Rhodospirillales bacterium
GGCTGGTCATCGACCCCTATCGGGACGAGTGTAAGTCCGAGACCGTGATTTCCGGCCGCATAACGATGGAGCAGCCGTTCCTCGCCACCGGCTTCGATGACGCCCCCGGCGAGGTGCGCGAGGCGCTGGCCGAAAGCCTCAAGGCCACCGGCTGCGGTTACGTCGGGGCCATCGACATCGGCGGCGGGGTTCCCTGGCTGCAGGTGCTGGGAGCCGGCGCCGCCAAGGGCGACGAAGCGGCGGCCGCCGTCGTCGTCAACATCGGCGAGAAGTTCCAACCGGTCGAACTCGAACCCGCCGGCGACGGCCAGCTCCTCGGTCTGGCGGTGCGGACCCCGGCCCTCGAGGAGACGATCCCCTATGCCCTGGAGGCCGGCTTCGACCTCCTGATCCTCGACGGCAGCGGCGGTTTCGCAACGGCCTGGCCCGAGGTCTCCGGCCACCCCGACCTGACGGTGCTGCGCCAGGCCATTACCGTCCTGCGCCGCCTCAACCGCGAGGAGGACATCGCTCTCATCTATTTCGGAGGCATCCGTTCGGGAACCGACGCCGCCAAGTGCTTGGCGCTGGGCTTCAACGCGGTGATGGTCGGCGTCGCCATGGGGTTGGGCCTGGGCGGGAACATCGAAAACGGCACCATGGTGTTTACCGGCGACCGCACCCTTGAAGAGCGGATTACCGCCGGCACCCGCCTGATCCAGGGGATGGCCGACGAGACCTCGATTCTGGCCAGGTGCACCGGCAAGACCAACATCCACAACCTCGAGCCGGAGGACCTCAAGGCCATCACCCTGCCCACCGCCAAGGCCACCGGCATCCCCATGGTCGGACGCGCCAAGAACTAGTGTTCCAAGCCGGATAACGCCTCCCCGGCCCGTTCCAGCAACCTCCCGAGACGGGCCGCCCAGGCTTCCCGGCCGGCCCGGGTGGCGATCAAATCCTGGCGTATTTCGATCTCGACTCCTGGAACGCCCCGCCGCCCGGCATGCACCGGCAGGGTGTAGACGTTATCGCCGGTCATTTGGAAGGGTTGGTTGTCGCCGACGCATAGATCGCCCTGGCCGGCCAGCAGGCCGAGCAGGACATCGGCCAGCCGCCGGTCGCGGTTATACATGATTCCCACCTGCCAGGGCCGCGTCCGTCCGTCGAACACCGGCGTGAAACTGTGCACGCTTACGATCCGGCTTGGCCGTCCGGCCGCCCGCCGGGCGTCCAGTTCCGCCGCGATGCGGTCGTGGAAGGGGCGAAACACCTCGCGCCGCCGGGCCTCGGCGTCGGCGTCGTCGAGGTCAATGTTGCCGGGAATTTCCACATCCTCGCTGAGGGTCACGATGAACTCAGGATCGTCCGGCGCCCGGTTACAGTCGGCCACCAGCCGCGAATAGGGCTGCAAGATCAGGGTCGCGTCCAAATGCCCCGACATCGCCCCGGCGACATCGGCGGCGCCTATGTCGTAGGCGATGTGTCGTTCCAGGTTTCCGGCCTCCAGCCCGAGGGCGCCGAGGCGCTTGGGAATGGCGTTGCCGGCGTGTTCGCAGATAATAATGTAGGGCGAGGCGCCTCCGGGGCGGCCCACCGTCACCGGCGGCGGGTCGCCGGGACCGATCAGGGCGGTGTCGGGACTGGGCGCGCCGGTCATGGGTGCCATATGTTGGATTCTATCCACTAGGATGCGGGCAGGAGGCCCTTGAAGTTGTCGTATAAGCGCCGCGCCCCGCCGGCGAAGGCGTCCATGTGGCGTTTGGCCTCGGCGTCCAGGTCGTCAAGCGCCCCCGGTCCCATGATCTTCTCCAGGGATTCCTGGTAGGCCGGAACCGCCCCCCAATCGGTGATGGTGGTGGCGGTCAACTCGACGTGATACTGCAGGCCGTAGGCCTTTTCGCCGACCCTAAACGCCTGGACTGGGCAGGCCGGCGAGCCGGCCAGGACCCGGGCGCCGGGCGGTGGTTCGACGACTTCGCTGGAGTGCCATTGCAGGCACTTGGAGACCTCGGGTAGGCCCGCCAACAGGGGATCGCGTCCGCCCTCGGCGGTCAGTTCCACATTCATGATGCCGACCTCCGGGGCGTCCATCACCGCCACCCGGCCGCCCAGGGCCTCGGCCAGCAACTGATGGCCCAGGCAGACCCCGAGGAACGGCATTCCCCGGTCCTTCACGGCCTCGCGGATGGCCGCCTTCTCGGGCCCCAGCCAGGGGTGTTGGTCCTCTTCCCAGACGTCCATGGGACCGCCCATGACCCATAGGGCGTCATAGCCGCCGAGGTCCGGGATTCCCTCCCCGGCGTCCAGTTCCACGGCGTCCCAGGGGATGGCGTCGGCGGCCAGGAAGTCGCGGAAAATACCCGGATGCTCGATCTCGATGTGCTGGAAGACCAGGATGCGCATGTCAATTCCCTCCCCCTTTATATTTATTGGCCAAGCGGCCGGCGGCCTATTCGGGTGCAATATCCCGCTCGTGGCCTGCATTGTCGGTTCATTCCGGCGTCTTGACGAGGCAAAATCCGACCGGCCCGGTCAAAATCACTTAGAGGAATAATTATTTCCTCTTATACAATAATATTTCCTCTGTGTAATATTTGGGATATATTAATTCCCTCGATTGAGACTCCCAGAAACCTCCGGGACACAGCCATGACCAAATCCACCAACGACCAGCACTCAAAACGCCGAAGCGACTCAGACATCGCCCATGGGGCAAGTATGCGCCCGATCCAGGAACTGGCCGCCGATCGCCTGGCCATTGATGATAAGCACCTTGAGGCCTACGGCCACTACAAGGCCAAGATATCCCTGGATTTCATCGATTCCCTGAAAAAACGCCCCGACGGCAAGCTTATCCTGGTGACCGCCGTTTCGCCGACCCCGGCCGGCGAGGGCAAGACGACGACCACGGTCGGACTCGGCGACGCCCTCAACAAGATCGGCAGGAAGACCATGATCTGCCTGCGCGAACCCAGCCTCGGCCCGTGCTTCGGGCTCAAGGGCGGGGCGGCCGGCGGCGGCTACGCCCAGGTGGTGCCGATGGAAGACATCAACCTCCACTTCACCGGCGATTTCCACGCCATCGGGGCGGCCAACAACCTGCTGGCGGCGATGGTCGACAACCACGTCTACTGGCGCCAGAACGACCAAAGCGGCCTCGACAACCGCCGCATTTCCTGGCGGCGCGCCGTCGACATGAACGACCGCTCGCTGCGCCAGATCGTAACCTCGCTGGGAGGGGTTTCCAACGGGGCGCCCAGGGAGGGCGGCTTCGACATCACCGTGGCCTCGGAAGTGATGGCCATACTGTGCCTGGCCGACGGCCTCGATGACCTGCAAAGAAGGCTAGGCAACATCACCGTCGGTTTGAGACGTGACAAGACCCCGATAACCGCCAAGGACCTTAAGGCCCACGGGGCGATGGCGGCCTTGCTCAAGGACGCGATGATGCCCAACCTGGTGCAGACCCTGGAGAACAACCCGGCCTTCGTGCACGGCGGGCCGTTCGCCAACATTGCGCACGGCTGCAATTCGACCATTTCCACCCGGACCGCCCTTAAACTGGCCGATTACGTGGTCACCGAGGCCGGTTTCGGGGCCGACCTGGGGGCCGAGAAGTTCTTCGATATAAAGTGCCGCAAGGCGGGGCTGAAGCCCGAACTGGCGGTCCTGGTGGCGACGGTCAGGGCCGTCAAGACGCACGGCGGCGTGGCCCGCAAGGATTTGGGCGAGGAAAACCTGGAGGCCCTGGAACAAGGGTTCGTAAACCTGGAGCGCCACGTCTCCAACATCCGCCATTTCGGGGTGCCCCAAGTGGTCGCCATCAACCGTTTTTCATCCGACACCGGGGCCGAGTTGGAGCTGCTTCAAAGGAAATGCTCGGAACTGGGGATCGACGCCGTCATCTGTGATCATTGGGCCAAGGGCTCGGCCGGCGCGGTCGAACTTGCCGAGGCCGCGGTCCGCCAGATCGACATGGATAACGCCGCCTTCCATCCCCTGTACCCGGATGAAATGACGTTGTGGAACAAGATCCGGGTCATCGCCACGTCACTCTATGGGGCCGAGGACATAATCGCCGACAAGAAACTGAGGAAACAGATCGCCGACCTGCAGGAGAAATACGGCCATTTCCCCATCTGCATGGCCAAGACCCAGTACAGCTTCTCGTCCGACCCCGACCTGCTGGGGGCCCCGGTCGGCCACGTGGTGCCGCTGCGCGAGGCCAGGGTGTCGGCCGGCGCCGAGTTCATCGTCGTCATCTGCGGCGACATCATGACCATGCCCGGCCTGCCCCGTTCGCCGTCCGCCGAGAAAATCCGTATCGACAAGAAAGGGCGGATAATAGGGCTGTTTTAGAGTCCGTCAAATGCCTTCGCCGGCGCCTTGCCGGCCGATGGGTCATTATCAGCGATCCTTGGCATTGCCGCGAAAAAGCTTGATTATCCCGAACTTTCAATGACTATGACGCCCCATGTGACGCCCCGTGTGGGGCGGCCTTGTGGCGTTTTTTTTCACACCTCTGGTTTGGGGTGTGTGTTTTTTTGCAGATGGGGGTTGCGCCGGGCCGTTATGGCCAAGTAGTGGTGAATTAAATTACCGCCGTTATTTTGCCATTTTTTGGCGCCATTTTCCGGTGGCTGAATGGGAAAATGCGGCTAACGGTTTATTGGGGGGACGATTTGGCAGAAAAACATTCAAATGCAGGGGACGCCATTTAATGGCCGGGATGATCGCCCTTAAGGGCCTGACCAAGAAGTTCGGGAACCTGGTCGCCGTCGACGGCATAAGCCTGTCGGTGAACAGCGGCGAGGTCCTGGGTTTCCTTGGCCCCAACGGGGCCGGCAAATCGACCACCATGAAAATGGTTACAGGGTTCCTGCCGCCCACCTCCGGGACGGCCGAGGTGTGCGGTTTCGACGTCGGCGAAGAACCCATGCAAATCAAGCGCCGCATCGGCTATCTGCCCGAGGGCGCGCCCACATACGGCGACATGACGCCGGCCCGGTTCCTTGGGTTTATCTCCGAAATCCGGGGCTTC
Organism: Rhodospirillales bacterium; assembly: GCA_036446415.1. Classification (GTDB taxonomy): domain Bacteria; phylum Pseudomonadota; class Alphaproteobacteria; order Rhodospirillales; family 2-02-FULL-58-16; genus JAZFTA01. The sequence goes on from JAZFTA010000051.1 coordinate 5,024, forward strand.
AGCGGCAAGGAAGGGAAGCGGAAAATTGCCGCGGCGGTCGAAAAGCTGGAGCTTTCCGCCGTCATGAAGCAACCCATAGAGACCCTTTCCAAAGGTTTCAAGCGCCGGGTCGGACTGGCCCAGGCCATCCTTCACGACCCCGACGTGCTGATCATGGACGAGCCCACGGACGGCCTGGACCCCAACCAGAAACACCAGGTCAGGGGTCTGATTAAGGACATGTCCCAAGACAAGGCGATAGTAATATCGACCCATATCCTGGAAGAGGTCCAAGCCGTCTGTACGCGCGCCATCATCATCGCCCAGGGCAGGATCAAGGCCGACGGCACGCCCGATGAACTGCTTCAATCGGCGTCCACGCACAATGCGGTGGTGGTCCGCGTCGAGGCCGGAGAGGCGGAAACGCTCAGGTCCTCGATAACCGGCCTTGGCGGCATTGAAAAGGTGGACATCGTGGACGTGGTCAAGGGCGAGGCCAGGCTTCGCGTATATCCGAAAGGGGGCAAGCCCATAGCCGGTGAAATAAGCGATCTGATTAACAGCCGGAATATTCCGGTCCGCGAAATTTTCGTCGAAAAGGGCTCCCTGGACGAGGTGTTCCGCAAAATAACCACATCCGGAGAGGCCGGAGAATAAGGCGGTGAATAACATCCATATCATCGCCAGGCGGGAGTTCGCCTCCTATTTCACGACCCCGCTGGCCTATGTGTTCATAGTGATTTTCCTGGCCTTCAGCGGGGCCATGGCCTTCTACGTAGGCGGTTTCTTCGTACGCGGCCAGGCCGGCCTCGGGACCTTCTTCATGTTCCACCCCTGGCTCTATCTGTTCCTGGTCCCGGCCATATCCATGCGGCTGTGGGCCGAGGAAAGGAAAACCGGAACCATTGAACTATTGATGACCCTGCCGGTGACCACGGCCGAGGCGGTCATCGGCAAATTCCTGGCGGCCTGGGCCTTCACCGGCGTCGCGCTGGCCCTGACCTTTCCCATGTGGATCACCGTCAACGTCCTGGGCGATCCCGACAACGGGGTGATCGTAGCCGGCTATTTGGGCAGCTTTTTCATGGCCGGGGCCTTTCTTTCCATAGGCGGCTGCATCTCGGCGCTGACCAAGAATCAGGTTATCGCCTTCATCGCCGCCGCCACGGTGTGTTTCCTGTTCACCATGAGCGGGATGGAGATGGTGTTGAACTTCTTTAGCGGCTGGGCCCCCGACGTGCTGGTTAATGTTATCGCCCAGATGAGTTTCCTCAGCCATTTCGAATCGGTGACCAAAGGGGTCATAGACCTGAGGGACGCAATATTCTTCGGCTCGATTATCGTGTTCTGGCTGTTCGCCAATGTCGCCGTGGTCGATTTGAGAAAGACGGCTTAGGAGTAAACGTTGAGTTTTTACGAGGACATGGGGCGATCAAAAGTAACGCTGGGCAGTCTGATCGTGGCGGCGGTGCTGTTCGCGGCCGTCAATATTTTCTCCAATTCGGCCTTCAAGTCGATGCGTCTGGACCTTACCGAAGACAGGTTGTTCACCATATCCCAAGGCACCAGGGAGGTTCTCGGCTCAATCGAGGAGCCGATAAACATCCGGCTGTATTTTTCAAAGGGGCTGGGCGAACGCAGCCCGGTCCACTCCTTATATTACGCCCGGGTGCGTGAACTGCTTGAACAGTACCGGGATATCTCGGGAGGCATGGTCAGGGTTGAGTTGAACAACCCGGAACCGTTCACCGACGCCGAGGACCGGGCCGTCGCCTTCGGCCTTAAGGGAGTGCCCATCAACGCGGCCGGCGAAATGGGATATTTCGGGCTGGCCGCCACCAACAGCACCGACGGCCAGGAGGTCATCGCCTTTTTCAACCGGGAACGCGAACAGTTCATCGAATACGACCTGACCAAGATGATCCACACCCTGTCCAACCCCGACAGGAAAACGATCGGGCTGATCAGCGCCCTGCCGATCGACGGCGGGAGGGGCGGCAATTTCGGCCGCAGCCGGCCGTGGGCCGTTTCCGACCAAATCCGCGACTTTTTCGAAATGCGCACCCTTGGCCATGACATTCAAGCCGTCCCCCAAGACATAGACATGCTGATGATCGTTCACCCCAAGGGATTGGAGGAAAAGGCGCTTTACGCCATCGACCAGTACGTGCTGGGCGGCGGCAAGGCCCTGGTGTTTATAGATCCCAACGTCGAGTGGCAGATGTTGCAAGGCGCGCCCATGGCCGATCCGGCGCCCCGTGAATTCAACCGCCTGCTCAAGGCATGGGGGGTTAAGCTTGTCGAAAACAAGGTGGCCGCGGACCTTGAAACGGCGCGCCGGGTCAACGCCATGGCCGAGGGGCGGCCGGTGGTCAGCGACTATGTGGTGTGGCTGGGGCTGAGGGAGGGAAATTTCAATGCATCGGACGTAGTCAGCGCCGGCATAAAACGGATCAACGTGGCGACGCCCGGCATCCTCGAGAAGGCGCAAGGGGCCGGGACGCAAATGACCCCGCTGATCACCACCGGCGCAGATGCGATGATGATCGACGCTTCCAAGGTAAGTTTCAATCCGGACGTGGTTTCGCTTTTCAGGTCGTTCAAGCCGGGAGGGAAGCCGTTGACGATCGCGGCCCGCATCAGGGGCGATGCCGAGAGCGCCTTCGCCGACGGGGCGCCCACCACCGCCAAGGAGAGCGCCGCCGATGAGGGAGGGGAAAACAAGGACAATGACGAAGATAATCCTTCCCGCCCTCATCTTTCCCGCTCGGCCGCCCCCATCAACGTTATCGTGGTCGCCGACACCGATATGCTGAGCGACAGGTTCTGGTCGAGGACAGGCCGGATTCTGGGCCAGCGTATTCTTATCCCGTTTGCCAACAACGCCGATTTCGTGGTCAACGCCCTGGACAACCTGGCCGGCAGCGACGCCCTTATAGGGCTTCGCGGGCGGGGAAGGACGGAGCGTCCTTTCCATCTGGTCGAGAAAATCCGCCGGGCCGCCGAGACAAGGTTTAGAGCCAAGGAACAGGAGCTGGCGGCCCGGTTGAAAGCGGTCCAGGGCAGCCTGGAAAAACTGCAAAAGAAGGAAGGCAAGGCCCGAGAGATGATATTGACGGACCAGGACAAGGCGGCGTTCGAAACCTTCCGCATCCAGATGCTGTCCATCCGCAAGGAACTGCGCGGCGTGCAGCATGCGCTCCGCCGCGACATAGAGAGCCTGGACGGCTGGCTGAAGTTCATAAACATCGCGGCGGTGCCCATTGTCCTTGGGTTGGGGATGTTGACGTTGGTTTATGCGCGCCGGCGCCGCGCCAAAATACCGGTTGAGGCGTGAACACGCTTTTGGAAAATGAAAAAGGCAGCATGTGCCGATGAGATCCAGGACTTTAGCCGCTCTTAGCGTAGTGACCGTCATCGCTGTCGCCGCCGCCGGCCTTTCCGTCAGCCGGGAAATGAGCGTCAGGGAGCCCGGCGGCGTCGGCCAGAAGATGTTGCCGGGTTTGATGGATATGCTGAACGGCGCCGGCTCCATCGTGGTCCAGGGTTTGGGCTCCAAGGTAACCATGGTCAGGACCGACGACGGATGGACGATCGCCGAAAGAGGGGGTTATCCGGCCCGCGCCCCCAAGGTGCGCGAACTGATCCTGGGGATGGCCCGGCTTGAAAGGATCGAGGCCAAGACACGCCTTGAGAAACGCTATTCTAGGCTGAACGTGGAGGGGCCGGAGAAAGAAGGGGCAAAATCAAAAAACATAACCATTTTCGATGAGAACGGCGGAGTTCTTTCAGAGCTTATAGTCGGCAAGCGCAGGTTCACCCTCGAAGGCCAGAAAGGGGTATATGTGCGCATCCCCGGCGACGCCCAGGCATGGCTGGCCAAGGGCGCGTTAAACCCGGGGGTCACGCCGACTGAGTGGCTTCGCCGCGAAATAGCCGATATCGCGGCCAAGAGGATAGCCGCCGTCTCAATCCGCCATCCCGGCGGCCAGACGCTTAGGCTGTCCAAGGAAGCCCCGGAGGAAGAACATTTCAAGGTGGAGGATCTTGCTAAAGGCGCCAAATTGAAAAACGCGGCGGCGGCCGATGAGATAGCCGCGGCGCTGGCTTCCCTCGAATTGGACGATGTCGCCCCGTCGTCGGAAGTGGAATTCAACGCCGATGGCGTCATCCGCGCCGATTTCACGACCTTCGACGGGCTGAGGGCAAGCGTCATGCTTAGCCTGAACGATGGCGCCGACTGGGCGCGCCTGACATTCGCATCCGATTTAGGCGCATCCCAATCCGGCGCATCCCAATCCGGCAATGGGGAAGAAGCCGGGGAGCTGAATGCGAGAACCGGCGGCTGGGCTTACAGGATTCCGGTTTACAAGGCATCTCTTTTTAAGAAGCGCCTTGCCGATTTGATTCAGGTTGAAAAGTAACACCAAGGAGCGGGCCCCCGGCCGGCACATGCGCACCAATTCGGTCCTTTCAGTCGTTTTCTTCACACTCGCCATTATCAGCGCCTTGGCCGCCGCTTACCGCCTGATCGGCGGCGACAGGCTGAATGTAATAGTCCTTACCGTGGAAAGCGCCCGGGCCCGGGACCTTACCAGGGAAACCGCTCCCAATCTTTTCAGGGCCGCCCAAGGGGCGTATGTGTTCGAGGGCCACCGGGCGGTCTCGGCGTGGACCATCCCCAACATAATATCCCTGCTTAGCGGCATCTCCCCGTTCGACCAGGGGGTCCATACCAGGGGCAACGAGATCCCCGGGGAATGGACCATGGCCCTGGAAAGGTTGGCCGGCGAAGGCTGGGAAGTATCGGGATTGCAGGCCTTCATGGCCATAGATGGGTTCAAGAACCTGGGCCTGTCCATATCTCCCGGCGAGGACATGGTGGCCTGGCTGGCGTCCAGGGTGGAAAGGGAGAAGCCATTTTTCCTGTGGCATCATTACACCGATACCCACCTGCCCTATGCCCCGACCCAGGAATACAGACCCGACCTGAAAGGGTTGTTGGCTCCTGGCGACGCGGCGGCCCGGGGACGTATGGAAAAACTGATGAGCCTGCCGGTAATCCCCGCCGGATCGGTGGCCTTCGAGGCCAAGGACCAAACCTTCGTCAAGGCCCTTTATCGGGGCGGGATAAGGGAATTCGACGCCTGGTTCGGCGAATTCTGGAGGTTTTTCAACAAAAGCGGACTGAACCGCGACACCGTTCTGGTGCTCAGCGCAGATCACGGCGAGGAACTGCTGGAGAGGGGCAATGTCGGACATGCCTCGACCAATCACGACGGACACCTTTACGAGGAGGTGGTCCGCATACCGCTCATGATATGGGTCCCGGAACGGGCCGGGGCGGGCGGCCCTGCCGCCCCCGACACCAAAGCCATGAGCAGCCATCTCGACGTCATGGTGACGATCGCCGGGCTGTTAGGGGTATCCCTGACCCCGTCCCTGGAGAGCCGCGACCTGCTGGGGGGATCAAAGGCCTCTACCTGGATGGGGTTGTCGAGCCGGGCCGGATTCCAAGAGGCCGATCCCGGCTCTATCGATGATTACGTGGCGGCGATGGTTGAAGGCCGGTGGAAAATACACCTTCGCATCCATGAAGGAGAGGTGTCGGAGCGTCGGCTGTACGATCTGGCCGCCGATCCGGGAGAACAAACCGACCTTTGGCAATCCAACCAAGCCGTGTCGGCGCCCATGGAAAAAACCCTGATCGAGGCGGTTCACGCCATGCGCCTTCCATACAGCGGACCTGATACAGGCCCCGGCGATGGAAACCTTAAGGCGCCCATTTGGATTTACCCTTCCAAAAGCCGGGAATTCTCCTTCCACGACGCAATGAAGCGAATCGTCCTTGAATGGAGCGGCGATAAGTTGACCCCCTACATCCTGCAATACGAGGCCGGAGAAGGGTGGCTGAGCCTGAGCGGCGAGATGGACGTCATCGGCGCCACCTTGGACTTTGGGAAAGTAAGCCGGCGCTACTGGGACAGCTTCATCAGGCCTTATGGCAAGGTGCGCATAAGGGTCGGCGTCAAGGGCCGCGACGATCTGTGGAGCGATTGGCTTGAATTGAAGGTGAAATAAAGGCTTTTTCAGCAGCCTGCTAGCCGGTTCCGGTCTCGGCGTCCGGACCCTTGGCCGCCGCCGGTTGGGATGTGCCCTGGCCGGCATCCT
>JAZFTA010000052.1:0-2913 GCA_036446415.1 Rhodospirillales bacterium
ACGCTTACCAACAAGATGGCCCCGGCCTTACGCAAGGTTTACGACCAGATGTCCGAGCCGCGCTACGTTATTTCCATGGGTTCGTGCGCCAACGGCGGCGGCTACTACCATTATTCATATTCCGTTGTCAGGGGCTGCGACCGGGTTATCCCGGTGGATATTTACGTTCCCGGCTGCCCGCCGACCGCCGAAGCCCTGATCTACGGGATCATGCAGTTACAGAAAAAGATTAAAAGGACCGGGACGCTTTGGCGTTGAACCGTCATGTATGGTTTTTCGGGATGGTTTTTCGTAGCGTTTTTTAGGAAACATGGATCTGGCATTAAAAGACCTGGGTGAATACATCGCCGGCGCGTTGTCGCAAGAGGTTATCGAGACCGAAATCATTTGCGGCGAACTGGTCGTCCTGGCCCGCCGTGAATCCATAGTAAGGGTCCTTAACTTCCTGCGCGACGACGTCAACAGCCAGTTCAAGCTGTTGATGGACGTCTGCGGCGCCGATTATCCCGAACGCGGCGAGCGTTTCGATGTGGTCTACAACCTCCTCAGCCTGACCCACAATATGCGTGTCCGGGTCAAGGTCCGGACCAACGGCGAAGACCCGGTTCCATCGGTCACCGGCATTTTCAGTTCGGCCAACTGGTATGAAAGGGAGGCCTGGGACCTTTTCGGCATATATTTCTCGGACCACCCGGACCTGCGCCGCATCATGACCGATTATGGTTTCGAGGGCCACCCCCTGCGCAAGGACTTCCCGCTCACCGGCTATCTTGAAGTGCGCTACGACGACGAGCAAAAGCGGGTGGTCTACGAGCCGGTGAAGCTGCCCCAGGAATTCCGCGGCTACGATTTCCTTAGCCCGTGGGAAGGCCCGCCGCCGCTGCCGTCCGAAGACGACGCGGCCGAGGAGGGCGCCTGATGGCCGAAACCCGGATCAAGAACTATTTCCTGAATTTCGGCCCTCAGCATCCGGCCTCCCACGGCGTCCTGCGCCTGGTCCTGGAACTGGACGGCGAGATCATAGAGCGGGCCGATCCCCATATCGGCATGTTGCACCGGGGAACCGAGAAGCTGATCGAACACAAGACCTACCTTCAGGCGGTCCCTTATTTCGACAGGCTCGATTACGTCGCCCCGCTAAACCAGGGGCACGCCTTCGCCCTGGCCGTGGAGAAGCTGCTGGGCATCGAGGTGCCGCCCAGGGGCCAGTACATCCGCGTTCTTTACGCCGAGATCGGGCGTTTGTTGAATCATTTATTCGCGGCTTTCGGCTACGCCATGGATTTGGGCGCGATGACGCCGTTTCTTTATGGCTGCGAACAGCGCGAACGCATTTTCGAGTTCTGCGAAAGGGTTTCCGGGGCCCGCATGCACATGTCCTATTTCCGGCCCGGCGGCGTTTCCTTCGACATGCCCGACGACGGCTTGGCCGACGACATATACAAATGGTCGGAAAAGTTACCCAGGGTGCTTGACGACTGCGATACCCTGCTCACCGAGAACCGCATATTCAAGCAGCGCTCGGTCGATATCGGCGCCATAACGGCGGAAGAGGCCATGGACTGGGGCTACAGCGGCCCCAACCTGAGGGCCGCCGGGGTCCCATGGGACCTGCGCAAGGCCCAGCCCTACGACGTTTACGACAGGATGGATTTCGACATCCCGGTCGGCACCAACGGCGATTGTTACGACCGTTATCTGGTGCGCATGGCCGAAATGCGCGAGAGCCTGAAAATCATCCGCCAGTGCCTCGATGAAATGCCGGCCGGACCCGTCAAATGCCTGGACCGCAAGGTGTCGCCGCCGCCCAGGGCCGAGATGAAGGAATCCATGGAGGCCCTGATCCACCACTTCAAGCTATACACCGAGGGCTATCGGGTTCCGCCCGGCGAAACATACACCGCGGTCGAGGCGCCCAAGGGCGAATTCGGCGTCTACCTGGTTTCCGACGGCACCAATAAACCCTACCGCTGCAAGATACGCACCCCCGCCTTCGCCCATCTGCAGACCATGGAATTCCTTTCCAAGGGTCACATGCTGGCCGACGCGGTGGCCAACCTTAGCTCCCTCGACATTGTTTTCGGCGAGGTCGACAGATGAGCCCCCAAACCACGGCATTCGAGCAGCCCGCCGGGTTCGCCTTCACCGGGGAAAACCGGAAGCTGGCCGGCCAGCATATCGCCAAGTACCCCAAGGGACGCCAGGCAAGCGCCGTCATGCCCCTGTTGGACCTGGCCCAGCGCCAGAACGACGGCTGGCTGCCCAGGGCCGCCATGGACCATGTGGCGGAGTTTCTCTCCATGCCCCCGATACGGGTTTACGAGGTGGCCACCTTCTACACCATGTACAACCTGAAACCGGTCGGCAAACACCACGTCCAGGTATGCACCAACATTTCGTGCTGGCTCGGCGGCTCGGACGAGGTGGTTTCGTCGTGCCGCCGGAACCTTGGCATCGATTTTGGCGAGACCACCGATGACGGGATGTTCACCTTGTCCGAGGTCGAGTGCCTGGGGGCCTGCGTCAACGCGCCGATGATGCAGATCGGCGATGACTATTACGAGGACCTGGACGGGGCCGCCACCGGGTCGGTTCTGGCCGCCCTTAAAGACGGCGAAAGGCCCAAGCCCGGCCCCCAGAGTCCGCGAAAGGGATGCGAGCCGGCGGGCGGGCTGACCACCCTTAAAGGCGGGAAGGGGGGGTCTTAGGATGCTGAAAGACAAGGACCGCATATTCACCAACATTTACGGACTTGAGGACACCGGCCTCAAAGGCGCCAAATCGCGCGGCGACTGGGACGGAACCAAGGCGATAATCAAAAAGGGCCGCGGCTGGATCGTCGATGAGATCAAGAAGTCGGAACTGCGGGGCCGGGGCGGGGCCGGTTTCAGCGCCGGATTGAAATGGTCCTTC